>JAOAPW010000364.1 GCA_025463105.1 Candidatus Acidiferrum typicum
CGTCTCCCGCGGGTTGAGGACCTTAAATACGCGGTCGGTTCGTTTCATATTCTCCAGCATATGGGGCTTGTCCAATAATTGTCCTTGCGGATTCAGCGCGAAGAAGTCATCCGCAAATATTTTGTCCAGATACGCGACGTCCTTATTTTCTTCCGCTTCGATGTAACGGTTTCTGAAATCGACGATCTCCTGAACGGCCTTATCGTTATTTTTCGCCTGGCTCTGAGCGAGCAACGGCGTGGCGAGGAATGCAGCCAAAGCTAGAATGGGTACGGTTTTCATGGCTGACCTTTCGTTTTATTTTCTGTTCCGAGATGAGTGTACAACAACACACCACTTTTTCGAGGCGGAGTGCCAGCCTCTCAAACTGTCCCACAAGCTATATGAAGGAAATCAGATGAAGGAGGACCTTAGAGAATTTTATTCTGCCGGTTCTCTGGTAAAGGTGTCCCGCGGGGCGTCCAACGTTTAAGAGCATGGCCCAACTCAGGCACGGAACGCTCCAATGAGGACACACCCACATAGGCCGCTCCTAGAACGATGCACGCTTCGTTCTAAACCGCGAACTTGCTGGTATTCAGCCTACTTCTTATCCGCAAGTTTCAGCGAAGTCCACGGCACATTCCGCGTAATGTGGCCCAGCCCGTCGGTCGATTTGAGATTTGCCGTCTGCATGAGCGAGTTGATGTCGGCAATCTCAAATACACCTTCTTGCTGGGCGATACAAACACGGTCGCCTCTCTTCGGCGTCATCATGCTGGTTCCGGTACTCATTGGGACCTCCGATTAACGGCTCTACCTGCCACCGGGGAAGGGGTATATGGCGCTATTGTTACGCTTCTACGTCCCGAATAGCCAGAATTATAATTTTAAAATTGGCGCTTAGGAACAAAAGGCAGGGTTGGAGTGCGGTAGGATTTTAGCAGCACGGACTTCAGTCTGTGTGATTTTGACGTGTGTTTTTGTTTTTCCGGCGGCAAGACGCAACCGCCACAGACTGAATGGCTTGCGGAAAAAAAGGATACCCTCATTCTGAGCCCGCCACAGGCGGGCGAAGAATCCCTCTTAGTTGTTTATCGCGAACACGGAGGGATTCCTCGCTTCGCTCGGAATGACGGCGCTGGGGATTTTTCCGTAATCTGTGAAGTCTGTCCCACCAGAGTAACGATGAATTATGTGGAACTCGAACGCGTCAATTGATCTTTGTGGTGACCCGAGCGCCAGTGTCCACTTCTTCGTCGGAGTCGATTTGGCTGAGTCCGAATGCCCGGTGCAGCGCCTTGACCGCTTTTTCCATCCCGGTCGCTTCTACCAGGAATGAAATGTTGTACTCGGAAGAACCCTGCGCGATGGCGATCATGTTGATTCCTTCGTTGCCCAGCGTGCTGAAGACGCGCCCGGCTATTCCCGGTGTTCCAGCCATGTTTTCTCCGACCGCTGCGACGACGGCCACGTTTCGATTGACGGTCACGTGGTCGAGATCATGGTGGCGCACGTCTTCGTGCAACGCTTCCCGCAGAGCCTTCTCCGTGCGGACAGCGTCGCCGGCCTGTATGACGAAACAGATGCTGTCCTGTGAAGACGATTGCGAAATCATCACAATATTTGCGCGAACAGAAGCGGTGGCCGCGAAAATGCGCGCCGCAATGTCGGGGACGCCGATAATGCCGGGCCCGGCAACGGCAATCAACGCCACGTCGCGCGTCGCTGTGACGGCCTTCACGCATTGCGGCGATGGGCGAGCCGTCTGCGTGATTTTTGTTCCCGCCTTGTGCGGCTCAAAGCTGTTGCGAATCCAAACCGGGATGCCGCTTTCGACCACGGGACGCAAAGTCATCGGGTGTAGGACCTTCGCGCCGAAGAACGCCAACTCCCCCGCCTCGCTGTAAGAAACTTCGTCGAGTGTAACAGCGTCGGGGACTATCCGAGGATCCGCGGTCAGCACGCCGTTCACGTCCGTCCAGATGATTACTTCCTGGGCGTCGAGCGCGGCGCCCAGAATCGTCGCGGAAAAATCTGATCCGCCGCGGCCGAGCGTTGTGGGAATGCCTTTTGCAGTCGCCGCAATGTATCCGGTGACGACAGGAATCCCGCCCGCTTCGAGCAGCGGTACCAGAGCTGCCCGCGTTTTCTCCCGCGTTGCGGCAGCGATAGGGCGCGCGCCGCCATGGACTTCATCGGTAACAATTAAATCCGTCGCATCAAACGCTACTCCGTGGCACCCCATGTCGCGGAGCACGGCGGCTGCGATTCGCGCCGTCAGCCGTTCACCCGAGCCTGCAATCACATCAAGCGCGCGCGGAGATAATTCCCCGAGAAGCGCGCATCCCAGGCAATAGTTTGCCGCCCGGTCGATCAACGCATCAATTTCGGACAGCAGTCGCTGGCGATTTTCGCCTTTTGGAATCAGCGCCTCGATGGCTTCCCGGTGCTTGGCTTTAAGCGCTGTCGTAAGCGCTTCCGCGGCAGCTTCATCGCCCGCCGCTGATTTTCCCGCCGCGGCGATAAGCGTATTCGTCACGCCCGACATTGCGGAAACTACCACAACGACGGAGCGCAGGCTCGAAGCTTCCGCCGCGATGTTCGCCGCACTGCGAATTCGGGCGGCGTCGCCAACCGATGTGCCACCGAACTTCATTACCTGGATCGGACGGCTCATCGAACTTTCACCTCGGCATTGGCCGAAACTCTTTCGTGTGCTGATTTGCCGGTGAGCAGACCGCGAGCCTGCAACAATTCGGCATTCAGAATCGCCGCTCCCGCCGCGCCTCGAATCGTGTTATGCCCCAGGACCACGAAGCGGTAATCGAACACGCTGTCAGGAAACAATCTCCCGACAGTAACGCTCATTCCGCCGCCTGCATTACGATCCATGCGAGGTTGCGGGCGGTCTTTCTCGTCGCGCACGATCACGGGATGTTCGGGAGCGGTGTGCAGACGCAATTCCTGTGGAACGGATCGGTAAGCGGCGAGCGCGTCGCGAACTTCCTCGATGCTCGCGCGTTTCGCGAGCTTCACGCGCACTGCAACCATGTGTCCATCGGCGACATTTACGCGATGACACTGCGCGCTCACCGCGAACGGAGCATTCTCAAATCCATTGCTCCCGATGGTCCCCAGAATTTTTCGTGTCTCGCTTTCCATCTTCGGTTCTTCGCCGTCGATGAAGGGGAGCACGTTGTCGACTACATCAAGCGAAGGCACGCCGGGATATCCCGCGCCCGAAACCGCCTGCAGCGTTGTCGCAATCACAGCTTCGATACCGAATCGCGAGTGCAGCGGCGCTAGCGCCAGCGCCATGATGATTGTGGAGCAATTCGGGTTCGTCACGATGTATCCGTCGCCGAAGCCGCGTTCCTTGCGCTGCCGCGCGAGCACATCCAGATGGTCAGAATTAATTTCGGGAATCAATAGGGGAACGTCGGCATCCATTCGGAAAGAGGAGGCATTGCTAATCACCGGATATCCGGCGCGCGCGAAACTTTCTTCCGCTGCACGCGCGACATTCGAGGGTAAGCTGGAGAGAACCACGTCACAATCGAGCGGCGGCTGCGGCGGCTGCACCTTCATCGATTTCACGAAGGCGGGCATGTCGCCAACCAGCCGCCACGTACAGGCTTCGCCATAAGGTTTTCCGTGCGAACGGTCCGACGCTGCCAGCGCCGTCACTTGAAAACCCGGATGGTTTGCCAACAATTGAACGAAACGCTGGCCGACCATTCCGGTAGCGCCTAAAATTCCCACTCGAACTTGTTTGGTCGCCATCTTATTCAACTCCGCCTCTCCCCTAAGAATTATGA
>JAOAPW010000418.1 GCA_025463105.1 Candidatus Acidiferrum typicum
GGCCCGGATGGATTGTTGCAATACCTCGGTGTACAAACCCAATTTATCGCCAAAGTGATAATTTACCGCGGCGACGTTTGCTCCGGCGCGAACGCAAATTTCGCGAATCGTGGCCGCCTGGTAGCCGCGATCGGCAAAGACATGTTCCGCGACTTCAAGCAGTTTTTCGCGAGTGGGATCCGGGACGGAAGATACGCGGGTGCGTCCGTCTGTTTTTCGCCTGCGTGCTGCGCGCTGAGGGCTCATTTTCAAACACTAGTTTGAAACATATGTTTAACTTTGTCAACGGTGAATGTAAATCCGCAAGCTTCCACCAGGTAATGATCTCTGGGTAAATCCTGCAGTCGGACGTCAGACCTTAGGTTCGACGCTCGGCGAACTGAACGGTCCGCAGCGGCCCTTCAAGCTTTCGCGGAATTTTTCCCGTTCCTCAGGAGTCATCTGCTCCCAGCGCTCCATCATGCGCCGCCGCCAGAACATGGGTGGACCCGATCGGCCACGGAACCCTCCGAAAAAAAGCTTGCTTAAGACCAACAGTCCGAGGGCTTGCCAGAAAGTAACCGTGTGCCAGCCGAACAATGCCGGCATGAGCCAGTTCCAGAGACTCATTACCACAAGACTAAAGACGGCTGCCGCCAGCGTCCCCAGCAATACAAACTTCAATACTCTTAAGATCCGTCTTGTTTTCATCTTCTTGTCCTTATGCTTTCATAAATTCATCGTGGATGGCCTGGAGACGCTGGCGCAGGTGAATCACAGCGTAATGTTTTCGCGAGAGCAGCGTGTTTACGGACACTCCCGTCGCCACGGCGAGCTCTTTGAAACTGTAACCCTCCAGTTCGTGGGCGACGAATACTTCGCGTTGCTCTTCGGGTAACTCATCCAAGGCCGCCTCGAGCTCTTCGAGCAGAACATTCCGGGCGTAAACTTCTTCCGGTCCAGCGTCAGGCGATGGAAGCAAATCTTCCAGCAGTAGTTGTTCTCCATCGTCTGTCGAGGTCGCGGGAACCTTCGGCATCGCCTCCGGTCTTTTCTTGCGAAAAAGATCCGTAATTCGATTCCGTACAACCCGGAATAACCAGGCACTTATCTGCTCCACTGGTTTCATCATTCGGTATGCCTCCACGAGTTCGTAGAAAGCATCCTGCAGAATGTCCTCGACGTCGTTCTCGTCGGGAACACGCCTGCGAATGAAATTCCGGAGCCGGGCCCGTTCGAGCCCAAAAGCTTCGGAGATCCGTTGATCCTGCTCGCCGGTCATCCAGTTTGTGCTTAGCGCCTTGCTCATTCACTCTTGTAGACGAATGAGCGGTCTGAATATTTTAAAGAGTGATCATAATTCGTGGTTGGAGTTGTTACTGAGTTTAATGCGAATTCTGGACATTCCGACCATTAATACTGCTTAAGCGAACCAAAAATACTTAATAGCATGGATTTCGCCTTCCCGGGGGTGAAGGTTAGCCTCCTTAAGCTCCAGCCCTCTGAATAGGAGGACGAGAAATGGCGTCACCAGCTTACACGACGCAAACAAGCAACAAATGCCCGCAATGTGGCAGGACGTTTCCTACTGCCGAGGAACTTCTCGAACACGAGAGGAATTGTAAACCTTCGGCGGCACCAGCCGAAGGCGCGAAAAAAAACGAACAGACTGAAACGGATCTGGAAACCGAGGATAGATTCGAGGCTACGGACAATTAGCGCATTCGGGGTGTCGAGAATCGGCGGGCCGGCAACGGGTTGAGCTTTCCGAGCATCGAACTTAGCGAACCCGCCCACTTGGAGATCGTAACAAATTTGGAGATCGTGACAAATTCTGTCTGGTTCAATCGGTGGAATGGCTGTGCACAGTGATTCGGAGGTCACAAATGCAAAAGCAAATTAAAGCGATTGGAATGGCGGTTTTTGCGATGTTGTTCGTTGCCGGGATGGCGGTTTCTCAGGATCGCTATGGCGGGTCGCTGAATTCAAAAGAGCACGGTTATCAACACGGCTACAGGGACGGGCTGCGCCAGGGCCGCGAGGATCTGTATCGCCATGAAGAGCATAATTTCAACACCAGAGAATTCAAACGTGCCGACGAAGGTTACGAACGATACATGGGCGAGCACGATGACTTCCAACATGGATACCGCGACGGGTACAAGGCCGGTTACGATGACGGTTACTACGGACGTCAAATGCGCTCCGACATTTACGGATTAGATGATCGCTACGATCCGGACCGATTGCCGCGTAGAGACGAGGACGCCGGCCCGTATTCCCAATGGGGATATTCTGACGTGGCCCAGGATACCGGCTACAGAGACGGTCTGCAGGCAGGGCGGCAGGATTTTGACCGGCACAAGGATTATCGTCCGGAGAAACACGACGCGTACGAAGACGCAGACCACGGATATCAAAAAAGCTACGGCGACAAAAATCGCTACAAAGAACTATATCGCAAGGGATTCATGCGCGGTTACCAGGACGCGTTTAACAGGCGATAATTCCGGAAGCCGATCTGGAACCGGAGTAGGTGTGGCTGGCGCCTAACCCAATCACTGCACCTCCTCGGGTGGTTGAGTAGCAACGAAGCTTTTATACAATAAGAGGTCGTAGATGATCTTCAAGCCTCCGGCGATGAAGAATGGCAGGTTTATCAGCGCCGGCCGGGCAAACATGACACCCGCCAAAAAAGGCGCCAACGCTGCGCCTGTTGTTCGGGCCACACCCACAATACCCGCAGCGGCAGATCGTTCTTGCGGAGGGACGACGGCCATCGTGTATGACTGACGGGTTGGCACGTCCATTTGGCTAATACTAAACCGCAGAAATAGAACTGCGATCGCCAGCGAAAGCGTTGGCATCAGGGGTATAAGGATGAGAAGAATGTTCGAAGGCAGATGCGTAAAGACCATTGTTCTTACGAGACCTAAGCGCGACGCGAGACGAGATGCCAGGAGCGCCGAAACTCCAGAGAGTATATTTGCGATGAAGAAGATCAGACCAAGCCTTTCAGGTGTCAAACCAAAACGGAGATAGAACCAATACGCGGCGAAGCTCTGAACCACGAAACCGCCACCGAATGCGTCGAGCGCAAAGAGCCCTGACAGCTTCATTACGACGCCGTGCGAATGGCCGACACCAAATAACTTTGGCAGACCCGCTGAAATATCCGATTTTTTGTCCAAAGTCGCTTCAGCCTCAGACGTAAGACGATTAAAAAAGAACAGCATTAGAACGCCGAGAACAGCATAAAGAACAACGATCATGCGGTAGCCGCTAAGAGGAGCCATTGCGGCTTTTTGTGACACGTGCGTGATGACGCCCGCAGATAAGGCACCTAGTGCGGTCGCGACCGAACCGGCAAGCGCGTACCATGCAAATATATGCGTCCTCGTTTGCTCGGAAACGACATCAGACAGCGCGGCCTGTTCGATCGATAGAAATGGCCCTACTTCGTTGCCGCTCGGACTGATAACACCGATCGTTGCGGCGATCGTCAGCAACAAGAAGTTATGCGTGATCGAGAAGGTCACACCCGCAGCAACCATGAGCAAAGCGCCCACAATCAGCATGCGCCGCCGGCCGACCCGATCGGCTCGAGTCGTAAGGTAAAGTGAGATGACCGTATCTCCGATGAGGGTGAGGGTGAATAATACGCCTGTTTTGGAAGTGCTTAGCCCCAGACCCGTGAGATAGAACACCAAAACGACAGATAGGGAGCCATACGCAAATAGGCGTATGAATCGCGTCACGAACAGGAGCAAGGCATCTTGCGTAAGAAATTGGGTCGTTCTCGTGGATAAAAGAATAGTCACGTAGCGTCGTGGAGTAGCGCCGTTTCAGTACTGATAACACTGGGACGTCGCAGCTTCAGTCGGCGAAGCAGTTGCGCGTTTGCAGCAACGATGATTGTGGAAAGGCTCATGGCAATCGCGCCAACACTCATAGGCAGATCGAGTCCTCTGTGAACGAAAACCCCTGCTGCGACAGGTATGGCGATAATATTATAGGCGGTCGCCCAGACTAGATTTTGAATCATCTTTCTGTAGGTAGCGCGAGATAATTCGATCGCTGCCACTACGTCGCGCGGATCACTCCGCACAAGAACGATTCCCGCCGACTCAATGGCCACATCGGTCCCCGCGCCAATCGCGATTCCCACATCTGCGGTCGCCAGCGCCGGTGCATCGTTCACGCCGTCACCAACCATTGCGACCTTCTTGCCGCCTGTCTGAAAGCGTTTCACGGCTGACGCCTTGTCAGCAGGGAGAACCTCAGCCGCGACCTCATCTATTCCGATGCGTCGGGCGACGGAATCGGCAACCGTCTTCGAATCTCCTGTAATCATCGCCACTCGGATACCAAGGCGATGAAGTTCGGTGACCGCCTCACTGGATTCAGGCCGAATCTCATCTTCGACGGCAAATGCTCCAAGGAGCCGCCCTTCGGCGACAGCATAAAGAACCGTCTTTCCATCTGAAGCCCAGGCGTGCGTCAACTTTTCAACCTCCGGCGGCACTGCTACTTTGGCCTCGGTCAATAGGCGCGGTCCACCGACTACGATGGTCCTGCCATCCACGAGTGCTTGCGCACCTCTGCCGGCCAGTGCCTTGAAGTTGGCAGCTTTCAATTCTGGGAGCTCGCGATGCTTGGCGTCGGCAACGATTGCTTTGGCGAGCGGGTGTTCGGAATTGGCTTCGACAGCAGCAGCACGAGCAATCAAATCGTCCTCGTTGACGCCAGGGGCAGCCACGACTCCCGAGACTGCGGGAGAGCCGCGTGTGAGCGTCCCGGTCTTATCGAATATAACTATATCCAAATTGCGGGCACGTTCGAGCGCGAGTCTGTCCTTGATGAGGAGACCCTTTTGAGCGCCTAGTGATGTCGATATCGCAATCACGAGGGGAATCGCCAGTCCCAAGGCGTGCGGGCAAGCAGTGATGAGGACGGTAGCTGTCCTGATCAGTGCATGTTCTTTGTCTCCGGAAAGCCACCAGTAGGTGAACGTAATCGCGCCAGCCGCGATTGCCACGTAGAAAAGAATTGCGGCTGCTCTGTCGGCCAATTCTTGCGTGCGGGACTCAGAGGCTTGCGCGACGGCGACAAGCCGCATGATGCCGGACAGCGCTGTCTGTTCCCCGACTGCCGTAGTGCGAACTCGAAGGCTTCCCCCGCTGACGACTGTTCCTGCGATAACGGTGGCACCCGGCCCCTTCGATACTGTTTTCGACTCGCCGGTAATCATTGACTCATCGACATCGGCGGTACCCTCGATCACTTCACCATCCACTGGAACGCGGGTTCCTGGCCGGACAAGGACAGTGTCGCCCAGGCGCAACTCAGAGAGCGGAACAGTTTGAATCTCTGCGCCGTTTATGCGTTCGGCGGTGTCTGGGAGGAGCGCCGCAAGTGCATTGAGCGCGCCCCGCGCCTGAGAAATGGCTCGCATTTCCAGCCAGTGCCCGAGGACCATGATCGTAATCAGTGAGGCGAGTTCCCACC
>JAOAPW010000012.1 GCA_025463105.1 Candidatus Acidiferrum typicum
CGAATCTTTGCCCCAGCGAAACTGCTATAAAAAGCGGCGCAAGCACCACCATCAGGACTTGCCCGCTTAAGAAAATCAGAACTCCCGCCAGCGAGACGAGCCAGAGAATTAAACGCAGCACAAGGAAAGTTCCAAATCTTTCCGCGCGCCGTGATCCTCCAGGTGAACCCAATGCCACGTCTTCAGCCATCGTGTAGGGTAAATTCGCGAGGAAGAGCGGAACAAAATAAAACCATCGCACCCCGCTGGTCCAGAGTACTTCCGTAAGCTGCCAGTTCAGCCACGCTCCAAGACCAAAGATAACAAGTAATCCGAGGGCCGCTGCCGCCAGCGCTGGACGATGTCCGTGATCGAATACGCTGCGAAATTGTTTCCGAAAAAGAAGCGCCAAAGCCATTCCCGCCAACAATAAAAAGCTGGCGAGATATCCGCCTCCATAAAATGGAAACAATCGCTGCGGATACCACAGAGTGACGACGCTCAGCGCGAGCAGCGCCGCCACCGACCATCGCGCGATCAGTGCCTTCACAGACAATGGAGCCAGCCTCTGCTCCGGCGCGAAATTCGCGCGGAACATACGCACAATCCATGTCGTCGCCAGCGGGAAGAGCAAGCAAATTCCCGCGATACCAAGAATTTCTCCAATTAGCGGATTACCGCGCGGCGTTTCAACTGGCCCCGTCAGACCAATCGCTGCCCTGGCCCAGTTCGCCATGGCCTTCGCGGCACGCGAATCAAGCACCACAGTTCCATGCACAGTCCACGGTACAACGATCCCGTTCACTGCGCGCTTTTGCTGGAAATCTTCGAGAGCAGTCCGCGAACCGCCGGCAGCCTGTAGGAGTTGCTGGGCAGACTCATGCATCGGAGGAAGATCCAACTGCGCTCCTATGACCAACAAGTTCGCCGGCATTCGCCGCGGCAAAACCATAGGCGCTGGAGCAAACGCAATTGTTCCCGCGACAGGGAAGTAGTCGGCGAGGCGAACCGCCATTTCCGCGCCCATCGAATGTCCAATGAGGATTGTTGTCTGCGGATTGAGAGCTTCCGTTTTTCCGCCGGAATTGTTTTCCTTTTGTTCTAGTTCAGCCAGCAGCCGGAGGTAAGAATCCAGTGTCGCCGTATGGGTGAAGCCGCCAGGCGTGGCGCCGTGCCCGGGAGCATCCGGCAAATAGACACGGAATCCTTGTGCAGCCAGCCATTGGCCAACCTGCTGCATGAAGATTCGGTTTGACGCCAGACCATGAAACACCACCGCCGCGCCCGCCGCCGGTAAGCGTACTGGCTCGAGCACCCGCACCGCAAGGCCCGCGATTCGCGTGTCACGCATGGGCCCATGAGAACGCGCAACCAGAACCGCTCCTGCAAGCAGCAACACAGCGCCAGCCACACCCGAAAGCGTTTCGCGGCGCGAGGTCAAGTGCGTCCGCCAGCGTGATAATATAGATAGCCATCACGAAGCGGGCGGCAGGGCATTTGCTTCGTGACGCACCACCATCGATGGGAAAAATCGTTTCTCAAGACGAACTCATTCTGCTCATCGCGCGTGAAAAGCGCAATGGGCGCCGCGTGGTTTTCACCAACGGGTGTTTCGACCTTTTGCATCCGGGCCACGTCAGATGTCTGGCGGAGGCCCGCGCGTTGGGCGACCTGCTGGTCGTTGCCGTCAATAGCGATCGCAGCGTTCGCGGCAATAAAGGCCCTGAACGCCCACTCGTGCCGCAAAATGATCGCGCGGAGGTTCTCGCCGCTCTGTGCTCCGTCGATTACGTCACTATATTCGATGAGGCGACCCCTCGTGACTTGATCTCGCGCATTCTTCCGTCTGTACTTGTCAAGGGCGCGGACTGGGGACTGAACGAAGTTGTCGGACGCGAAGAAGTCGAGGCCGCGGGAGGCCGCGTCGTTTCCATTGCTCTCGCCCCGGGTTATTCCACGTCCAGCCTCGTAGAAAAGATTCGCAAAGCCGCTGTACCTTTCGAGGACCAGGCGGCTGACCGGCAAACCTGATCATGCTTCTACCATCCGTCTCGGAAACTCTGGCTTCTGTAAGCCGCCATCCCGCCCTGGAAGCCGCGATTTCAGCGCTTCGGCGCGGAGTCGCACACGAGCACGTGTCTGGACTGACGGACACCGCTAAAGCTTTGGTGGCCGCTCACGTCGCCGCAGAGCTTCGCCGGCCCGTCATCGTGCTTACGACTTCGGGAGCCCGCGCGGAAACTCTGGCCGCGTCGCTGGAATTTTTCTACAAAGCGCTGGCAGGTCAGGAAGTCACGGGAGTCGCTGTATTTCCTGCTCTCGACGCTTTCCCCTGGCAGGAAGTTTCATCCCACGCGGAAATTCTCGAAACGCGCGCGGTTACTTTGTGGCGATACACCAGCGGGCTTGCTCGCGTGGTCGTCGCGCCGATTGCCGCGGCTCGCATGCGTCTAGCCGACGCGGCTTCCTATGCGGCGCAGGCGCGCTCGCTTGCCAGGGACCAGGAAGTTTCGCTCGACGAATTCGTCGCGCACCTCCGGCGCGTCGGGTACGAATCTCATGACATGGTGGAAATGCCCGGCCAGTTCACGGTTCGTGGAGGAATCGTGGATGTTTTTCCGGCCGAGGCGGAACGCCCGGTGCGCCTCGAATTGTTTGGAGACGCGGTCGAATCCCTGCGGGAGTTTGATCCCAACACGCAACGCTCCGTGCGGCCGATCGAGCGTGTGACTCTTCCTCCGCTGCTCGAACAGCCTGTAAATGGTGCGCGCTTTTCGGATGGCAATTCAGGCGGCAATGGCGTTCCTCTGCGCACGCATTCTCTGTTCGATTTGCTCGACGAAACGATCGTTATTCTCGATGAGCCGCAGGCCATCGACGAGGCAGCGAAAGAATTTTTTACCAACGCTGAAGAAGCGTTGCAAGACTCCGCCGGTTCCGCGCATGATTCAGCGCAAGACACGATTGCATCCCATTTTTTCACTACCGATTGGGAGCGGCAACTTTCGCGCCACGCGCGCCTGGAACTGGATTACCTCGGCGTAACACGCGAAGGAACCGAATCGCGCACCATGCAAACGCAATCCACGACTCGTTATCACGGCAACGTTCCCGCCTTTATGGCGGAAGCGCGCGAACGCGTCGCCACAGGCGGCCGAGTCCTGCTCGCCGCGGGAAATCTCGGCGAACTCGAACGCTTCGTCGATCTTTGCCACGAATACGAAGTGCCTTATCGTCTTGGTGAACTCGAGGAAAATGTCACCAGCGCGCGTCTTTCGGAGGATTCCTCCGCTGGGAGCGTTCCGGCGATTGTTCTGGTGCGCGCGCCGTTTGTTGACGGCGTTGTTTTTCCCGACTCGCGTCTGACGATCTATGGTACCGGCGATCTGTTTGAAACTCAGCCGACGGGCGCGGCGTCACG
>JAOAPW010000017.1 GCA_025463105.1 Candidatus Acidiferrum typicum
TCCGTCCGTGTTCTTCGGACGGAGAGGGGCATTTGTTGTTTGGACGTTGTTGATTGAACCGACTCAACATTCGGAAATGGTTTGATATTGTTGATACGCTCATCAACAATACAAAGCGACAAGGCGAATCATGAGCGACCACTACATCGAATTTCGCAACGTGTGCAAGTCGTTCGATGGGAATCTCGTCCTCGATGACGTCAGCTTCCATGTGGACCGCGGGGAGACGTGCGTCATCATGGGACGCAGCGGCGTAGGGAAATCGGTCACGCTGAAGCATATTCTCGGATTTCTGGCGCCGGACTCGGGCCGCGTGCTGGTTGCGGGCGAGGACATAACGGATTGGACCGAAGAGCAACTGACGGAGATTCGTCGCCGCGTAACCATGGTTTTTCAGTCGGGCGCGCTGTTTGATTCGCTTACTGTCGCGGAAAACATTGGCTTCCCGCTGGAAACCCACGAGGATATGACCGAAGAGCAGAAAGAGGCACGCGTCGTGGAGCTGGCCGAAATGCTGGAGGTTAGCGACGTTCTCGATAGGGTTCCCCCCGAACTCAGCACCGGAACGAAGCGCGCCGTCGCCATCGCCCGCGCACTGGCCCAAGACCCGGAAGCGATTCTGTTCGATGAACCTACCACCATGGTCGACCCAATCATGGCCGATCACACCGGAAATTTGATCCTGCGGCTTAAGAAAAAATTTCACAAGACTTCAGTCGTCGTCACCCATGATACGCACCTGGCGAAAAAATTGGCGGACAGCATCGTGTTCCTTCACGAAGGCCGCGTCGCGTATTTCGGGCCCTGGGCGGGCTTCGAGTCCGCGCCCGAGCCTTTTATTCAAAATTTCCGCCGGCAGGATGAGTTAATTCCAGAACTGGACGTGACGGCTTGACCGAGACGATACAGGCGCCCTCCGAGGTGAAACAGCAGCTTCGCCGCGTGATGGGTTTCTGGGATGTCCTGCTGTTTTGCATTGCTACCGTGCTGGGGCCGCGCTGGATTGCCGCCGCGGCGCGCAATGGACAGTCTTCGATCAGCCTGTGGATTCTTGCGGCGGTTTTGTTTTTCGTGCCCACAGCATTTGTAGTTGTCGAGCTCTCGACGCGATTTCCGGAAGAGGGTGGGCTGTACGTTTGGACGAAGATGGCATTCGGCGATTTTCATGGCTTCGTCGCCGGGTGGACGTACTGGATTTACACCGTTTTTTATTTTCCCGGATTGTTGCTGGCCAGCGCGGCCATGATGGTTTACGTCGGCGGCGCGGGAAATGCGTGGCTGGCCGAGAACCGTGCGTTCCTGCTGACGGGCTCGTTCGTGATGCTGTTTATCGCGGTTTTCCTGAACATTATCGGCTTGCATATCGGGAAGTGGCTGCAGAATGCCGGCGGGGTTGGTACCTACGTTCCGTTGATGATGATCGTGGGAGTAGCGCTGGTGTTGTGGTCGCGCCAGGGATCGGTCACGCATTTCACGTGGGCGGCGATGCTTCCTCACTGGAACTGGGACACGGTGAATTTCTGGCCGCAGCTGGCGTTTGCTTTCGCGGGACTCGAACTGGTTTCCGCGATGAGCGAGGAAGTGCGCAATCCGCAGCGAATTTTTCCGCGCGCGATTTTTGCCTCCGGAGCGCTGATCGCCTTCATGTATATCGCGGGAACGGTGGCTGTGCTGGTCATGCTCCCCAGCGAAACGGTGGACCCGAAAAGTGGCGTGTTCCAGGCGATCACGCAGGGCTCGACGGCCTTGCGAATGGGCGCAGTCGGCATCATTGCCGCGCTGCTGGTGACAGTGGGGAACGCCGGAGGCGTGGGCTCGACGGTCGCGGGAGTGGCGCGCATTCCATTTATTGTTGGCATCGACCGCTATCTCCCGGCGGCATTCGGAAAAATTCATCCTCGCTGGAAAACGCCTTACATTTCGATCCTCGTTCAGGCGGGGATTTCGGGCGTAATTCTGCTGGTCGCGCAGATCAACGAAAATACGCGCGGTGCTTACCAGATACTTGTGGACGCCGCGACGATTCTGTACTTCATTCCGTTCATTTACATGTACGCCGCGGCGATCAAGCTTTACGCGCGCCCTGACCGGAGGGAAAACCGCTCGGCTGTCGTTATTCCGGGAGGAAGACTCGGCGTTTGCCTCGCCGCGGGGCTTGGACTCATAGTTGTCGGTGCAGGGATCGTTTTGTCGTTCGTTCCGCCAGGTGACTCTTCGAGCAAATTGTTATTTGAGACGAAGCTTGTGGCGGGGACGGTTCTGTCTGTTCTTTTGGGATTGATCCTGTACTACCGAGGAGCGAAGTCGCGCGCCAGGTAGCACAGGCTTCAGCCTGTGTGCTTTTGAATTGGGTTTGCGCTCGTTCGCTGGTGTAAAACGCAATTCAAAACCACACAGGCTGAAGCCTGTGCTACGAAAACCTCACTCGGTGTGTAAGTCAAATTGAGCTTCCCCGCAAAAGTTCCGCAAATCGCCGGCTGGAAGCCGGCGCTACAAATTCCAAACACACAGAGCTAAATTTTCCAGGCCGCGGGCTCTGCGAAAGGCAAGATGGCGGCAAGCATTTCGCCTACTTTGCGGTTCAGCGCCTTCGGCGAGAAGGGCTTTTGCAGGAAGGCCAGGCCCGGTTCGAGGACCCCGTGGCGGACGATGGACTCATCCGTGTAACCGGAAACAAATAGAACTTTCATTTCCGGGCGCAGACGCGAGAGCTGAGAAGCCAACTGAGCCCCATTTATTCCCGGCAGGATTACGTCGGTCACCATTAAATGAATCGGTCCCGGGTGACTTTCAGCGATTCGAATAGCTTCCTCTGGATTCCTGGCGGAGAGAATTGCATAGCCGGCTTCTTCCAAAGACCGGTGGGTGACTTGAAGTAAATCTGCGTCATCTTCTACGATCAGAATGGTCTCTGATGCATTGTCTATGCTCTCGATGTTGGCGCTCAGTGATTCGATTTTATGGACTGCGCGGACAGTAGGAAAACAGATCTTGAAGGTTGTACCGATTCCGAGCTCCGTGTAGACCCAGACAAATCCGCCGCTCTGCTTCACGATCCCATAGACCGTACTCAGGCCAAGCCCGGTGCCTTTGCCAAATTCCTTGGTCGTAAAAAACGGCTCAAATATGTGAGTTTTCGTTTGCTTGTCCATACCGCAACCATTATCGGTTATCGCAAGCATTACGTGAGGGCCCGGCACCGTCGTGTCGTGCTGAGTGGAATACTTCTCATCACAATCCACATTGGAAGTTTCCATGATGAGTTTGCCCCCTGAGGGCATGGCGTCGCGCGCATTCACGGCTAGATTCATGATGACTTGTTCAAGCTGTCCAGAGTCGGCCTTTATCAGCCCGAGATCGGAATTCAGCAGGACAACCAACTCGATATTCTCGCCTATGAGCCGCCGGAGCAGGTTTTCCGTGCTCGCGACAACTGAATTAAGGTCGAGCACTTTAGGTTGTAGCACTTGCTTGCGGCTATAGGCCAGTAGCTGACGCGTCAGTAAGGCGGCGCGATTGCCGGCTTTCTGGATTTGTTCAACATCTTTGCGCTGCGCGTCATCTGGACCCAAACGATCCAGCAAGAACTCGGTATAGCCTAGAATGACCGCGAGAAGATTATTAAAATCGTGGGCCACGCCCCCTGCCAATTGTCCCACTGCTTCCATCTTTTGCGCTTGACGTAACATTCCTTCCAGGCTTCTACTCTCGGTAAGATCTCGGGCCACGGTTGATATGCCGAGCACCTGGCCCTCCGCGTTCTTTATGGGCGTATCGACAAGCGCGACGTGGACTGTTTTTCCGTCCTTTCTCACACGAGTGGCGTCAGTCCTTTCCATTTTTTCGCCACGTTTTATTTTCTCCATCATTTCCATGTTTTCGACGAAACGATCGGGCGGAATAAGAATACTGGTCGATCTTCCGACAATTTGCGCAGCCGAATATCCATAGATTCGCTGGGCGCTGTTGTTCCAATTTGTGATGATTCCATCCGAGGTCATACCGATGATCGCGTCATCGGAATTTTCCACGACAGCGGCCAGGCGGGACAGGTCATCCTCACGTTTCTTGCGTTCCGTAATATCGCGGATCGCCGCGGTGACGAGAATCCCGTCCGCGCCATCCAGAGGGCTTTGCATGATCTCGATGGGGAAATCGCTTCCATTCTTACGCCGCCCGTAAAGCTCGATGCCCGTTCCCATTTGCGGGACGATCGGATCGCCCGCATGTCCAGTCCCATGCGTCAGCAGGCGCTCCGCGAAACCTTCCGGGATGATATTTGTTACTTTCTGGCCCAGCAGCTCATCACGCCGGTATCCAAACTGTTTCTCCGCTTGAAGATTCAATAGTACGATTTCTACTGCCTGGTTCACGATGACCATTGCGTCGGGAGCAGCTTCCAACAGCCCTCGATACCTGGCCTCCATCTGGATCAGCTTTTTTTCGGCGGCCTTGCGCACAGAAATGTCGCGGCCAATGGTGGAGGCGCCCACAATTTATTCCATGGCGTTCCTGATCGGCGATGCCGTCATCTCAATATGGAATACCGTTCCGTCTCTTCTGACGCGAAGGGTCTCAAAATGATCGACGACTTCACCTCGTTTCAAACGTTCCATCACCTCGGGAATTTCATCCGGGCGATCG
>JAOAPW010000145.1 GCA_025463105.1 Candidatus Acidiferrum typicum
GCCGATCCAGGCTGTCGCCGGGAGATTGATGGGCAGACTTGCCACCATTCCTGGAGTATTCCCGTTCCTGCGTCCCATGCCGGTCTTGAACATTAGCACGGGCGCGACAAACCAGAACCAGGGGCAATATGCCTATGCCCTCTCAGGTGTGAACGCGCAGCAAGTGTATGAAGTGTCGCAAAAGCTTATGGGCAGGATGAGACAATTCCCGGGATTTGCGACTGTGTCCTCGGATTATTTTGCCAACACACCGAGTCTCGAAATTAATATCCGCCGCGATCAAACTCGTACCTACGGCGTTTCTGAAACGCGGATTCTGAATCTGCTGCGGAACGCGTATTCGCAAAATTATCTTTACCTAATCAAAAAACCAGAGGATCAGTACCAGGTAATTCTTGAAGTGAAAGACAATGAGCGTTCCAAACCCGAAGACCTCTCGCTCTTGTACATCAAGTCCGACGATGGGAAAAATCTTGTGCCCCTCAGCGCGCTGGTTACCTGGAAGCAATCTCTGGGGCCGCAAACTGTGGCTCACCTGAACCAATTCACGAGTGTCACGATTTTCTTCAACCTTAAGCCGGACGTTCCTATCGGCAACGCAACGGATTTTATCAGTAAAGCCGCGGCGGAAATTGTGCCGCCCACGGTGCGCGCGAGCCTCCAGGGCGAGGCGCTGACATTCCGCGACACGGTTCGTGATTTGACGATTCTGATGGCGCTTGCCGTTTTCGTTATGTATGTGATCCTGGCTATCTTGTACGAAAGCTACGTGCACCCCCTGACGGTGCTCTCGACGCTTCCCACCGCGCTCGTTGGGGGCTTGCTGACCTTATTTGTTTTTGGAGAGCAGGCCTCGTTGTACGCGTTCGTGGGAATGTTCATGCTGATGGGAATCGTGAAGAAAAACGGGATCATGATCGTCGATTTCGCCCGGCAGCGCGTGAATGCCGGCGAAACGGCGGAACAAGCCATCCATGACGCGAGCCTGGACCGTTTCCGTCCCATTCTCATGACAACGCTTGCGGCCGTAATTGGCGCAGTTCCCATCGCCGCGGGTTACGGATCGGACGGGGCATCTCGCCGGCCGCTGGGGATGGTTATCGTCGGCGGGTTGGTGGTCTCGCAGTTCATCACCTTGTATGTCACACCTGTGATCTACCTTTACCTCGAACAATTCCAGGAAAAGGTCCTGGACCGCACGTCGTTTTTCCGTTCCGGGCATTCGACAGTTCCTTCCACTGGCGGCTCCGTGGCGACACAGGATGGCGTTGCAGATTAAATCATTGGAGATTACTGAGATGGCGCCTGTGTTGCTAGAAATGTGCAATTCGAATGCCGCAGAACAGACCCCGCCTCTGAAGCGGGCTACAACAAGTCGGCACGCATTGCGGGGATTCGAATATTTTCTTTCGGTCGTTTTTTGTGTGGTCGTCCTATCGCTCACAGGATGCGTGGTCGGCCCGAATTACAAACGGCCCATTGCGAACACGCCCGGCACGTATCGCGGGTTGACGGATACGGAAGCGGCGAGTGTCACGCCTGCTTCACTGGGCGATCAGAAATGGTGGGAAGTTTTTCAGGACCAGCAGCTCCAGCAGTTGATTCGTTCCGCGCTTCAGCAGAACTATGACGTGCGCATCGCGGCGGAGCGCGTGCTCGAGGCTCAGGCGCAACTCGGAATTACCCGCGCGAATCAATATCCTTCTGTGAGTGTCAATGGCACGGGCGCGAGCTTGCGCAATCCTGCCACTGGTCCAATTCCCTCGTATACGTACAATTACGGCAGGGTCGCAGCGAATGCAACGTGGGAACCGGATTTCTGGGGATTGTATCGCCGCGCGACGGAAGCGGCGCGCGCGCAGTTATTGGCGACCGAATGGGCGCGCCAGGAAGTGAACGCCACTCTGGTGGCGAATGTGGCCAGCGCTTATTTTCAGCTTCGCGAGCTCGATCTGGAGTTGGACATCACCAAGCGCGCCGTAGCCTCCCGAACTGAATCGTTGCAATTGACGCAGACTCTCGAGGAGCACGGAATCAATTCAATCCTCGACGTGCGTCAGGCGGAACAGTTGGTTTACACCGCCACTGGACAGATTGCCGATCAGGAAAGGCGCATCGAACAGCAGGAAAATCTTCTTAGCATCCTGATGGGAAATAATCCGGCCGGCGTACCGCGTGGCACTGAACTTACCGCACAAATTCATCCTCCGGAAGTTCCTGCCGGGCTGCCATCATCGCTCCTTGAGCGCCGCCCGGACATTCGGCGGTCCGAACAGCTGCTGATAGCTGCCAATGCCCAGATCGGGGTTGCCAGAGCCGCCTACTTCCCGCAGATTACACTGACCGCGGCGCCCGGCTTCCAGAGCGCGGCGCTGACCAACCTTTTCAGCGGCCCGTCCGGTTTGTGGACTTTCAGCGGAGCCATCGCGCAACCGATTTTCACGGCAGGAAAACTTCGCAACGGCGTGCGTTTAGCGGAGGCGCAGCAGCAGGAAGCGCTTCTGGTCTACCAGCAAACGATTCAAGGCGCTTTCCGCGAAGTTTCCGACGCCCTCGTCGCCTATCGCAAGGACCAGGAATTCCGCGCACAGCAGGAACTGCTGGCGCGTTCAGCCGAAGATGCCTCGCAACTTTCCGGCAGACGCTACAGCAGCGGCACGACCAGCTACCTCGAAGTCCTCACCAACGAAACAAATTATTTCTCCGCCGAACTAGGCCTCGCGCAAGCCCGGCTCAATGAACTTCTCTCCCTGGTGCAAATTTATCAAGCCCTCGGCGGCGGCTGGCAGCAGTAACAACGATTCTGAGACTATTCCACCGCGCAACCGGGATCTCCCGGGAACGCCAATCTCCGATTGGCGTCTGTTAAACCCGCCAATCGGGAGATTGGCGTTTCCGGGCTGAGCACGCAGAACCTCCATACCCTCCAGAAGCAAAGGGCAGGTGGCCGGATGTCGGGGACGAATTTGCCGGATTTATCCTATTAGTGACACATAAAGGTACTTATACGTTTGGATAAATCGATTTCACAAAGGTCCCATTACAGCTGCAACGGTTGACCTACACTAATCTCAGCCAACAATATGTGGACCTTTCTTTTAGGACCGTTCATCTCGATTTTGCCTAAACGGTGGCGTGAATTGCTGCCATTCTCGAAACAGGTACGATGGGGCCCGGCGGGAGCCATTAGCGGACTCGCGGAATCGATGATCGCACTCGTGGCGCTTTCTTACTGGTATATGTACGCGATGACCGCCTGGGTAGCACGCGGAGTCGAGTCGGCGATGACCGGGAAAATGGGTCCCGGCGTGACGGACCAGGCGATCGGCTCCGTAGCCCTCGTTATTTGGGCGACCCATCCTCTGACATTGCTTCTCGGCTACGCAGGCCTCGAAGGGGCAGTACGTCTTTGCTCTGCGGCATTTGCGGGCAATATTTTAGGAATTTTCCCGCTTTTCCTGCTGGATAAGATCTTCGTGACAGTTTTCCGGCGTCGCGGACCGAAAAATATGAGTGCAGCAGCTAACTTGCCTGGCAACTCCTCTTTAATAGGTGCACTTCGCGAGAGGGTTCTAACGGCAAGTCTTCCTGCAGTTTCCGATGAGCTTTGTTTCAGAAAAAGCGCGACAG
>JAOAPW010000077.1 GCA_025463105.1 Candidatus Acidiferrum typicum
GGCGGATGGTTTGATCGATGGAAGCCGGCACGGGAGTAATGATTCGGCGTTCGCTGGCCAAATCGCGCAGCGAATCAAGCAATTCGGTGATTTGCTCGGACGCGGCCCTGATTTCATCGTAAATTTCGTCGCGGTCCAGCTTCAATTTCTCCGCCTCGTACAGGAATTCCGCATTGGCAACAAGCGCGGCGAGGTGGTGACGCAAATCGTGGGAAATGGAATTGGCGGCACGACCGAGCGCCGCGACGCGTTCCGTCTCAATCTGCTTTCGCTGGAAGGCCAGTAATTCGCCACGCATTTTTGAGAAAGACTCGCCAAGTTCGGCAACCTCGCTGCTGCCTCGCGGCGTGATCGAGTATGTGTAATTGCCGGACGCCAACGCCCGAACTCCGGCGACTAGATTGTCCAGGGGACTGGTAATCGTGCCCGAAACAAAACGCAGCAGCAGAAAGGCGAAAAAGACGGCTGAGATTCCACCGACGAGAATCGTCCGGTTGAGCTGGCGGATAAATCCGATGGAACGCGTCAGTGGAACGAAAACGTAGCATTGCACGGGCGACGGCGGCCCGTCGTGAAGGACGACCGATGCAACCATGTATTGATCGCCGCCTAAAGCAAGCTCGGTTGAAGTGGAACCGGATTCAAAAATCCGCGTGCTGATCCGATTCTGCAACTCTCGTTCCTGGTTAGGCGGGAATGTCGACGCGATCACATTGCCGTTTGCCGCCAGCACGATTTTGCTGTCCGCGACGAGCGCCAACTGTTCCGCAACGCTGGAATTGACTTCATATCCGATGGCCACCAGACCGAGTTGTTTTTCGTTGCTTCCGGCGCCCGCCGTAATGGTACGCAGGAAGACCCAATAGAGGCGGCCGCCGGCATACCACCAGGACGAATCCTCTCCATCCATTAACGATGCCGCCAGTTGATCGCCGGCGCCGCGTTCGTCCAAGCCCTCCCTCGTAACGTGAAGAGCCATCACTTTCCCGCGCGAGTCCGCAAGCAAAAACAGGTCGCTCCCCGCCAGTTTCCAGAAAGGCACGGATCCGTCCTGGATGGTGAGAGCGTCCCTGGTGGTCATCAACGCCTTGAGCGTCGGCAGTTCAGCAAGTAACGCGGCCGTTCTTGACAATTGCTGCTGCAACTGTTGCTGGACGTTCTCGAACTCACGCAGCGATGCCGAGGTGCTGTCGCGAACCTGCTGGGAAATTTGCGAGCGGACAGTTTGTCGGACAATCAGAAGGATCGTTCCGGTCAGAACACTAATGATCAGGAGAGTGGAGATCAGAAGTTGAGTTTGTAGCCGCAGGCGCGCCATGAACTTATTCCAGCCTTAGGATTAACTCTTCCTGCCGGCGCCGCTGGTTCCGGGCACAAATTTGTAACCGGCCCCATGTATCGTAAGAAAAAAGCGGGGGTTGCCGGGGTCGTGTTCAAGCTTCTGCCTAAGGCGAAGGATATGATTGTCCACGGTGCGTGTCGAGGGATAATTCTGGTATCCCCACACTTCATTCAATAACTCTTCCCGGGAGATTACACGCTCGGGCGACCGCGCAAAAAAACGCAATAGCTTGAATTCCTGCGCTGTCATGGAGAGAGCGCTGCCGCTACGCGTCGCCTCCATCGCCGTGAAGTCAATTTCGATGTCACTGAACGTCAGCAACTCGTGTTGGATACCGGTTTGCGCAACGTTTTCGGCGGCTTGGACGTTCCTGCGCATCGCGCGGCGCACGCGAGCCAGCAATTCTTTTGGGCTGAACGGTTTCGTGACGTAATCATCTGCGCCGAGTTCGAGAAGCAGAACCTTGTCGTCCACTTCGTCATTTGCGCTTAGGATGACAATCGGCACGGAAGGCATATGGGTCTTGAAGCTCCGGCAGAGTTCCTTGCCGGAGAGTCGCGGAAGTTTCAGATCGAGGACCACCACGCTCGGAGGCTGCTTCTGGAAAATTTCCAGACCCGCGACGCCGTCAGACGCAATTTGGACTTCGAGCGCGTCTGACTCGAACAGGCGCTGCAGAGTCCGCTGCATTGCGCGGCTATCTTCGATAACCAGGACGCTGTCCATTTGACTCCTTACATAGGCTCAGAGTATACGTCCGAAGGCCCGCGGAAAGGTAATTGCATAAAAGATGCAGCCCCCTCGGCCTTCTTTGCCCGTTTAAGCGCTGATGTGATGTATTAGATGGCCGGGAAGTTGGTTTTGCATATCGGATTTTGGCTAATTGCCCCTACTTGTACAAGCTGGCGGTTTGCCGGGATCATTCGTGGCGCGAATTCATCAACGGGAATGATGCGAGCCGGTTGGCACCCGCCATATGCCGGTGTAGAATTCCGCTGACTTCAGACGTCAAAGCGCATTTGGATGGAGGCTTTATGAAGAAATTGTGGATGTTCGCCGCTTCCCTGTTGGCAATATTCATCGCACTGCCGGGCTCAGCATTCGCGCAATCGGCTCAATCCCTGCCGCTGCCGGATTCCCCTGTGGCGACAGACATCCCTGGTGCGCGCGAACTACCCGACCCGAATATCGTGTACAAGGTCGTGTTCGATATCGGCAAAGCCGCTCCAAAAATCGATGAAGTAAATCCCGGCCTCGTCTCGATCGCGCGTTATCTGAATACGCTCGCAAAGAACGGCGTGCCCGCCGATCATCGAAAGATCGTCGTGGTCTTTCATCAGGGCGGAACCGAGATGATTCTTAACAACGCGGCGTTCAAGGCGCGCAATGACGGTCACGATAATCCCAATATCGCGATGATCCGCAACATGAAGAAAGCCGGGGTCGACTTCCGCGTGTGCGGCCAAGCGGTGTTGGGAAGAAAAATCGAGCAGGACACAATCTTGTCCGAGATCGAACTCGACCTGTGGGCGTTGACCACGATTACAAATCTGGAGCTTCGCGGCTATATTCACGTCGGCGGAAATTAGAATTTGTCCGACGGTCAAATATACCGTCAGGCTTCCTATCTCAACCGGGACGGGTGTAGTATTGGACGAGAAACATTCTGGATAAGGGAATTCCCTGGAAGAATGTGAAGACGGCGCCCTTTTAATTCCCCGCGTCCGTTGAGAAAGGAAATACCCGCCATGGCGCAAATCTCGCTCAATGTAAATGGAAAAGCGCGAGTCGTCGATGCAGATTCCAGCACGCCACTCTTATATGTTTTGCGCGACAACCTTGGGCTGCATGGCCCGCGGTTCGGCTGCGGCCTGGGACAATGCGGAGCGTGCACGGTCATCATGGAGGGCAAGTCGGTTCGCTCCTGCACCATTCCTACGAGTGCCGCGCAGAACAAGCGCATCACGACACTCGAAGGATTGGGGAATGTCGCCCACCCTCATCCGCTCCAAAAAGCGTTCATCGACGAACAGGCCGCGCAGTGTGGCTATTGCATGAATGGCATGATCATGTCGGCCAAAGTTTTGCTCGACAAAAATCCTCAGCCGAGCGTCGGGGAAATTAAGCAGAGTTTGAACGGTAATCTTTGCCGCTGCGGCAGCCATTTGCGTGTGATTCGCGCGGTGCAACGCGCCGCAAACTCCAGCGTGAAAGCTTAAGCCGGGTGCGGGCTCTACTTGGAGCCCGCCTAGAAATTGGGTGCGGGCTTAACTTTAAGCCCGCCGGAATTTGACGCCGCCTGAGAAGGAGACTCGAACATGGAAACTAAAACCATTTCCCGCAGAGATCTTCTGAAGAGCACAGGAATTTTGGTCGTCAGCTTCAGCTTTTTTGGCCCCATTGCCGAAGTGCTCGCACAAGGCGACGGCCTGTCCGTTGACGGCATGGATCCAACCGTGCTCGATTCCTGGATGGCGATCGCGAAGGACGGAACAGTTACGGTCTTCACGGGAAAAGTCGAGCTCGGCACGGGCGTGGTGACCGCCTTGGCGCAGATTGTGGCGGAAGAGCTCGATGTGCGCTTCGACAAGGTCTTCATGGATTCGGGCGACACGGATAAGGCGGTCGACCAGGGTGTTACGGCGGCGGCCAGAACGATCGAGCGCGGCGGCGTGCAGCTGCGGCAGGCGTCCGCGGCGGCGCGCCAGGAATTACTCAAGTTGGCGGCGGCGAGACTCGATTCGCGCGAGGACATGCTGACCGTGACCGATGGCGTCGTGAGCGTTGTCGGCAATCCCGCGAGAAAAATCTCCTACGGAGATCTGCTGGGCGGCAAGCGGTTCAACGTGAAAATCACGGCCACCGGAAGCGGCTGGGACATGAAAGTGGCGTCGCAAGTTCCCGTCAAGGATCCGAAAGATTATAAAATTGTGGGGAAATCAATTCCTCGCGTCGACCTTCCGGAAAAATTCACCGGTGAGTTCGTCTACTCGCAGGATGTTAGCGTCCCGGGAATGCTTCACGGGCGCGTGCTGCGTCCCGCGACATCGCTCTCCATGCCGGCTGATGTAGATGAAAGTTCGATCAAGAATATTCCCAGCGTCGTCAAAGTCGTGCGCGAGGGCGGTTTTGTCGGTGTCGTGGCAGAGACGGAATGGGCAGCGATCCAGGCGGCCCGGGCGCTGAAAGTGACATGGTCGGAACCGGCACTGAAAATGCCGTCGGGGCCCGATGAAGTTTTTGATTATTTGAAGAACACGAAAAGCTTCAAAGAAAATCTGGTAACGAATCGAGGAAATCCGGACGCCGCATTCTCGCAGGCGCACAAAGTTCTCGAAGCCACGTATTACTGGCCGTTTCAACTGCACGGAATGATGGGCCCGCCGTGCGCGGTCGCGGATGTGCGCGGAGACAGGGCCACGATCTGGGCCGGCACGCAGGGCCCATTCCGGACCCGAGACGCCATTGCCAAGATGCTGAATATTCCGCCGAAAAATGTGCACTTGATGTACCGCGAAGGTTCCGGAAGCTACGGGCGGCTCGAGTGCGATGACGCGGCTGAAGACGCGGCGCTGATGTCTCGCGCTGTGGGAAAGCCGGTTCGCGTGCAGTGGATGCGCGAAGACGAACACGCCTGGGATCCCAAGGGCCCGGCCCAGTACACAACCGTTCGCGCCGGTGTGGATGCCCGAGGCAACGTAATTGCTTGGGATTTCATCGACCGCAGTTTTCCCTGGACCGCGTCGGAAGGAAACCCGCTGCTGGCGTCAAGTCAAATTGGCATGAAGCCCACAACGCCGGGATTTTTGAACGGCGCCGGAGGTGGCGGCCAGATCTATACCTTCGAGAACCAGAAAGTTCTGGCGGCAAACATTCCCTGGGTTCAAAAAGGCGACTGGCCTCTGCGAACGAGTAACCTGCGCGCCCCTGGCGATTTGGCGCGCGTCTTCGCCAGCGAATCCTTCGTGGATGAAATCGCTTCGAGTCAGGGCATCGACCCGGTTCAGTTCCGGCTGAAATACCTCACCAGCGACAAGCGAATTTCCGAAGTTCTCATCGCGACAGTCAAGAAAGCAGGCTGGACGGACCGTCCATCTCCCGCGCCTGCTGCGAGCGGAACGAAAGTCACCGGAAGAGGAGTCGCCGCCGCTAATCGAGCCAACACCATGACCGCTGCCGTTGCGGAAATTGAGGTCGATAAATCGTCCGGCGAAATAACGGTCAAGAAAATTACCCTGGGGCATGACTGCGGCCTGATCGTCAATCCCGATGGGCTGAAAAATCAAATTGAAGGAAATATTATCCAGGGCGTGAGCCGCGCACTGATGGAAGAAGTGCAATTCGATTCGACAGGGCAAAAGAATCTTGACTGGGGCAGCTACCCGGTGATTCGCTTTGAACAAGTCCCGGAAATCGAAATTGTGCTGATTGACAGGCCGGAAATGCAGCCGCTCGGCGGAGGCGAACCTTCCATCGTGCCGATTACGGCAGCAATCGGCAACGCAATCTTCGATGCCACCGGCGTGCGCCTGCGCAGAACGCCGTTTACGCCGCAGCGCGTAATGGCTGCTCTAAAGGCCTGATCGCATTATTTTTCGGCGCGCCAGCGGTGTGAAACAGTTGTGCTGGCGCGCCTCCTGCATTCGATAATCTAAATATTGGGCTAACTACTTGAGATCTGCGGCAATCTTGGCGATGCCGGCGTTCGCGCAGGCTTCGTCTTTATCGCCGCCCGGAGCTCCGCTGACGCCCACTGCGCCAATGACAACGGCCCCGGCCTTAATGGGTACGCCGCCAGCGGTGCCCGTGGTGCCGTCGACATTAGGAGCGGGTGGGTTTTCCGCCCAGGCTTTGCCAGTCTCAGCCGAAGTCCTCCTGAAAGTCAGCGCGGAAAACGCCTTTTTCCTGGAGAAGTCAATGGTATGCGGCGCGCTCCCATCATCTCGCAAGAATGCCTTGAGCAAGCCGTCTTCATCGATCACCGTCACTGTGACGTGATAGCCGTCGGCGCGGCATTTATCGACCGCTCCGCGAGCGATCGTGTTCGCCTGATCCGCGGAAATCAACTTTTGCGTAACGAGTCCCTGCGCAAGCGCCGTCAATGAACCGGCGACCAGCAACACAACCGATGCAATCATCACAGCCAAACGATTCTTCAACATATCTGAACCCTCCAAGGAGTTAAGTACTAAGTACCTAAAAAAATCGACAGATCACACAAGTGGGTGCCGCACCCTTGCGGTTTTCAAGTGTGCGGGTTTCGCGATCATCACCCGATTCGTGATGTGACTCCACGCAAGACTCAATCTACTGCGCCGAAAAAGCGAGCAGCACGTTTCCTGCTATTCCAACCGAGAACGTGTATCCCGACCCGACGTAAACCGTCCCATCAACAACCGTCGGACCTGGGGCCGCCATCGAACCGCCCTTCGCCGCCACGCCATTCACCGTCTCGAAATCGCGAATGGTGTTGTATTCCCAGAGAAGCTTGCCATCTTCGCTCGAAAACGCGCGAACGACGCCTTCCCAACTCGTCGAAAAAACGACGCCGGGAATGACGGTTAGAGCCGCAGTCTCGCCGCGCGCGCCAGGACCCGCAGGCCCTTCAACCGGCGTGAACCAGCGCTTCTCGCCGTTCGTCAAGCGCACGGCAGCCACGCCGCCCGTCTTCAATCCAAAATAAGCGCTTTGGTCATCGGCTGCGCCCCCGAAGGTAATCATTCCGAGCGCCAGCTTTTGCACTAGCTGCGTTTTCCATACGACAGTTCCCTCTTGATCGGGATCATGCCCCCAAACCATTCCGCTTTTTTGTCCCGCTACCAGGATCCTTTTTCCGCCGGGCAGATTCCGCAAGATGGGTGACGCGCCAAAATCGTAGTCAGGACCGATATCCTTCGGGCAATTCTCCGAAGAATCTTTCATGCCGCAACCCGAGAGCCACGCGTCATTTTCCGTGTCTTGATGCGCCCACAAAATCTTGCCGGTGGCCATGTCCAAAGCCATGATGGCGTCTGTCGTAGCCGCGGCTGGCGGATTGTATGCGTCTCCGGTTCCGATATAGAGGGCGTGGCGCTTGACGTCAACGGTGGGAGAATTCCATACCGCCCCCCCGTTTGGCGTCCAGATCGTTACCCCCCTGGAAGTTTTTCCCGCGGCTTTGGGCACTTCCGAAACGGTGTATGTTTTCCAGATTTGTTTTCCGGTATTTGCGTCCAGCGCCACGACGCTGCCGCGGAATGTGCAGCAGGGATACACTGAACCGATGCCTCCTGCACGCTCTTCGGTGGACGAAACTGGAACGTAGAGGCGGCTCTCATAAAGCGTGGGAGCGCCGGTGATGCGTGCCAGAGGATGGTCGTCCACCTTAACTTTCCAGAGCTGTCTGCCAGTCTCGGCATCAAGCATATAAACATTCGCCCGCACATCCCCGAAAGAGACACCCTGCTTTGCGGAGCCCTGTCCTTTTACCGGCCCGATGTTAATCGCATCACGAACGCTGGCGTCGGCTTGAAAAGACCAATATACGCAACCGGTAGCGGCATCCAGCGAATAGATCGCACCCGTATCGACGCCGACGAAGACGCGGCCTCCCGCAATTGTTGGCTGGCCATAGGTCTGCTCAACGCCGGGAAAACCGAAGGCCCATTTCAGTTTCAGCTGCGGTACTTGCGCGGCCGTAAGACCGGCGGCCTTGGCGGTCTGGAAACGCGCGTTCGTCGTCGCGTCATTTCCCCAACCGTTCCAGGAAGATTTTGCGGAAATATCACCGAGCGGAGGATTGCTCGAGCACTGGTTCTTCATCAATTTCGCATCGGTGATCTTGGTGACGCCGGGTTTCCTGCCGCCCAGGCTCAAGGCGATCTCGAGTTTGTCATTCTCCGTAATGCCCTGCAGGTTCGCGTGCGGTCCTTTGCTCAGCGCATCGTAGATTTCGTCGCCCGTCAAACGGTGCAGCTTCAACTCATCGGGCGCCTTCACCGTCGCGCTGGGATCCCCATGGCATTTCACGCAATATTGTTCAAAGGCACGAACGCCGGCCGCGGTCTGCGCAAAAGCCGAATTTTTCCAGGGCATGAAAATTGCCAGAATAATAGCCAGGATCATTAAGATTCGCTTGGTCACAAAAATTTCTCCTCTTCCAGAATTCTATAAATTCCGCTTCGCAATATACCTCTAACCGCGCCCGCACACAATGCGCGGATCAAGCAGGATACGCCGGCAAATGCGTCAAGGAGTGATCTTCAACATGCGCAAGCGCTGGCGCTCGGCGCGGAATGATGCATTTACGAAGTCGCGGAAATCCGGATATTTCTCTGGCGGGATACGGCTGACGGTGAAAGAAAGAGTTTGTGTCGCGAGCAGAACATTTCCGTCGAGGGAATATTCGACCTGCAATTCCCCGAATTCCGACTTGATTGAAGTTTTTTCAGGAACGCGATCGATTCGCATTCCCGAAGGCAACTCGATGCGATACTCCGCTTTTTGGCGGAAAGGGGTGCCGAGATCCAAAGGTAAAGTGCGAGGCCTGGGTCCCACTTCGGGGACAGCCATCCCGGTAAGAAAAAAAGGTTGGAAGAACCAGCTATCGCCGCTGGACGCCGTGGCGAAATCTCCGGCAAATGAGAACTTCTCCACAATCTGCTTACGGTTGTCCTCCGAGCCTTCAATCGAGGCCCCGCGAAAAGCTGCCTGGCTAACGTAGCGGGCGACTCTCTCATCGTACATTCTGCGAATTTCGCTCTGCGAACGTCCGCGGTAAAAAGAATGACGGCGCGCATTCGATTCACCCAGATACTTCAACTCCACTTCAGCGGTGCCTTCCCCGCCAGGTTGCAGATGAAGCATAGTCCTGGATTCAAGCCCATTCCGCTCCGGCAAAGTTTCCGGAATGCGCTGCAGGTCGCCGTGGTCCGGGTAGGAGATGAGGGCGAAAACTCCCTGATCAATCGCCGGAACCTGGCCCAGCGGATCATTCTCCGAAGTTGGATCGATCCACAGGATTTGATCTTGCGCATCGTACGAAGGAAATTTTTCCACCGACGAACGGAGACTCGCCGGGACCGGGAGCGCCACGATCATGTGGTCGAACGTGGCCAGAGTCGGAACTTTAGGATCCGCCTCGATGTCTCCGCGCGTGCCAACCAGAGCGGGATATCCTCGCAACCCGATATCATTCAGCATCGTCAGCAAAAGGGTCGCCTTATCCTTGCAATCTCCGTATTTGTACTTGTAGACGTCAGGAGCAGGGTGCGGCTGATATCCACCGACGCCGATTTCAACGGCTACGTAACGTATCTCGTGCGAGACATACGTATATAGGGCGTCCACTTTAGAAATTACTTCGGAGTTTCCGGCGGAAAGTTTTTGAACCTGGGATGAAATTTCCGTGCCCGGTTTTTCTGCCGTGGTGAAGAGCGGATGATACACACGCCCCGCTTCTTCCCAGGATTGCACAGCCGTGGGGCCTTTCGGATCGTAATTGATCACTATATTGGTGGCCACCGACGTAAAAGGCGGCGCGTTTTCTTCATCCGGGATTCCAGGGCGGTTAACCGTACGGAAGCTGGCAGCATTTGCTGACTGGCTCACCACCTCCATCCGGTCCGGATGATTTGCAAACCAATGCAATGAGCCGGATGGAACGCTCACATGAAGTTCGGCCTGACGAACGGGAATTTCATCCTCTAGCCAGAACCTCTTTCCGACGATTGGAATCCGGCCCTGACAAACAATTTCAAAACCTACCAGCGAGCCTTCTTCCGGATTAGGCGCCCTCAACACCTTCGCGCGGGAATCGGAGAACAACTCGAACTCCGAAAAGCTGGCTTGCGTCACTACGTCTTTCTTGCCCGACTGCATGATTCGTCCAGACGGAGATATGGACCACGTCTGGATGGATGTGACGGTAGTATCGTTGTTTTCAAATCCTGCGGCGGTGAGATATCGATCTGCGGACCGTCTATTAAGCACTCGCAGAGCTTTCCGCTCGATCGACACGAATTTTCCGGTCGCATCTACCGTGAATTCGTCCCACTGTTCCACGACGACGGCGGCGCTGCCATCGCCAAAATGGTTCAGGTCGACGCGGTTTGCCGCGGCGAGCCAGTCGGGCACCGAATCCGCCCGGCTGATGGCGCCCGGATGCGCGCAAAGCAGCAGAATCACGCCGAACAGGCATGCGCAAGCGGCGACTGCTGGTTTACTGCCCGCGAAGAACCATGACTTCCTGATCGTTTTTGGCAATATCATCGAAGAACTTCCTGGCGCCCAAATATTCCACATTCGTCTTGAGCAGCGTCTTTTTTAGATAATAGGATCGTGTGCAGGTGACCGTGTTTCCGCTCTGCGTGCAGGAGTGCGAAAATCCTCCCAGGTCATTTTCAATTTTTACTTCTTTCGGCAACTGTTGGACTTTAATCTCCGGCGCCAGTTTCCACTCACTGGTGCTGACGCGTGTCTCCGGTCCATTGAAGCGCACGATGGAATGCCGTTCGGTAGCCTTGAACATCGGTGAGTTGTATTGGTCATCCATCCAGGGGTTCACCAGAAGTTCGCCCGGACCGGCGTCGTCCGTGAGCTTTTGTTTCAAATGGGCTTTCAGAACAAATGCTTGCGAGGAATCGCGGATATCGGGATGCGCGATGTTGGATACGACGGCATCGGCATGTCCATATCCAAAATAATCGGTAAGGAAACGCTCGACCTTTTCGGGGGATTCCTCGAGCAGGTCGCCACGCAAGCCGATTGCTTCGTTCCCCTTCAATTTAATTTCCGCGTCGCCTTCTGTTTTCCAATCACGTGACACGTCGAACGAAATCCTGGTGACCGACAGATTCTCTTCCGCTGTTCCCGGGGGAATCGCGGCCTCTTGAACCTTGGTTCCTTTGACCACCAGTCCCGTGACGCCCCTGTCAAACCAGGGCAGTTCGCCGAAGGGTGCAGCCGGCTCGGCGGGATCGGCGAACACTGCTGCATCCTTGAGATTCACACGCGTGACGATCCTGGAGAATTGGCTGAAGTTTGGAAAACTGCGCACCAGCGTATCCCAATTCTGGGTGGCCACCAGCACCATATCCGCATCCACTTTTACTTCCTTGAGCATCATCACGAACAACGCATTGATTTCATCAGGATCGCCTCGCTTGCGGGTCAGCAATTCATCCGCGGGACGTCCCAGACCAACTCCGACGAGATTGCTGGACGTGATGTTCTGCTGAATATACTTGTATATCGCCTCGGCTTTGCTCCGTGCATCGGGGAGTTTCTCGGCAAGCTCCTTTGCTTTATTTCTGGTTTCTTTCATGCTTTTTTCCATATTGCCGTACTGCTGGGACACTTCCTTGCCAACGTCGTCCCACTTTGTAATAAGGGGATAAATTTCATTTCCGAAGGCCAACTCGCGCGGAGTAAACAGAACCATTGTGGCCTGGTCGCGAAAAGGCACGGAGTAGGGTTCGTTCCGGATCGGGTGCAAGTTCTTAACCGCGAAATCGTATTGTGTTCCCTGAACGGTTTCATTTCTCGAAACCGAGAGCCTGGCTGCCGTCGTTTCCAGCGGAAATTGCGCCATGCCGAGCCGCGGACCGATTAATACTCTGAGCGTGGAATCGAGAGTGCCAACTTCGCGAGTATCAAAGATCCATGGCGGCGGGTAAAACCAGTCGACAAATTCCTCCGTCTGATACTCGATAATTGCGCCGGCTTCCACGGACGGAAACGTAAAGCTGGTCTTCAAAATTGCATAATTCCTACCTGATTCAAAGGACCGTCCACGGAACACTTGTGAGGAATCCAAAGGTATCACTTGTCCCGATGGCAGAATCGTGCGGCCTTCGATTTTGGCCATCCGCACTTCCTTCGGGGCATCCACTGAAACATTCACATATTCCCGGCCCGCATCGTTGAAAATCTTGATACGCGTATACGTCTGAATCCTGGTTGTCCAAAAGAGGCTTTGTTTTTCCAGTACCTGAATCTCTCCACGCTTGAACAAAACCACGGCGCCCGCACCGGGATCGAGGGGATTCGATTTCATGCCTTTCTCCGCGTCAGTCACTTCCGCCCAATCAAAAGCGCGGGCGAGTGGAACGTGGACGGAAAGCATCAGAAAAACGATCGTGAGTACACGAAATTTCCGTCGCATGGCTCAAGTCCTCCCTGGGCGCGCTTCATCTATGACATGCTAATGAAAAGGTTCAGTTGCCGCGATCTAACTCCGTTTCGGGCTTTACGGGGACACCACTCCCTGCGAGCCAACATTTCTACCAACGACGAGAAATTGTCAAGTTAAATATGTGTCCTAAAATATAAAAACGGCCGTAGTTAATAAAAGGTAAAAATATGAACGGCGGCGAGGAAAAGGCTTTGCGGCATACAGGGGCCTGCCGGCCTACGGCCTCAGCATTCCATTTCATGCATCTCATTGAATCGCAATCCATTTACGTTCCGACAGGCTAATGAATCCACAATTTGTGCCGATCTCCGTTCACCCGTGCTTTAGAATAGGCTTCCTTGCCAATCCCGCCCCAATTGGAGCACCTTCGCGTGGTCCTGGTGGCCACGCGCAATCCGCTTAACATTGGCGCGGCTGCGCGCGCCATGAGCAACTTTGGCTTCCCTCGGCTGCGGCTTGTTACTCCTTTTGAGCCGGCATTCCGAGAGGCGCGTTCCGCCGTAGGCGCCTCGAAACTTCTCGCCAATGCGGAAGTATACGCAAATGTTGCCGAAGCCGTAGCCGACTGCACTCTGGTGGTGGGAACCACCGCGGTTCGTCACCGCGATTTACATCATCCACTCCGGCGGCTGGAGGTTGGCGCCCGTCTCTTGCGGAAGCACCTCGCATCGAGCCGCGTGGCGCTCCTGTTCGGGTCGGAGAAGCGGGGCCTGTCGAACGAAGACCTGAGCCATTGTCACTGGCTGGTACGAATCCCGACATCCGAAGAGAATATCTCCATGAACCTGGGGCAGGCGGTCGCAGTTTGCCTGTATGAGGTTGTGCGCGACGCGAAGGCCGCGACACGGCAGGAGAAGCAGAAGGCGGCGACGGCTGGCGAAGTCGAGCGGATCACGAAGGTTCTACTCGAAGCGCTACATTCCAGCGGCTACCTGGACCGTCGACCCGTGAATGACTCGGAAGATAGGATCAGGCGCCTGGTTCGCCGTCTCGATTTAGCAGCAGAGGATACCGACGCCTGGCTCGGCATGTTGCGGCAGATCGTGTGGAAGCTGCGAACTGAAAAAATTCAAGGCAGCTGAGACGTCCCGCTTCCGAACAATGCTATTATTAGGGGTTGCGGTATTGCCCGAGGCAGACATCTCAACAAATGGGAGGAAAGTATGCTCAGTTCTTTGATGCGGCGGTATTACTGGGCCGTCGCGCCGGTGATCGCGATGGCCGTGTCGGTAGGATCGGCCAAGGCGCCGGTCCCCGATCTCAACCCGGCCGCGATTTCTTACAAGCTGCCGAACCAGGTAAACTGGGTTCATGGCGAGAACGGCGCAGACACGGCGGTCCTGGCCGGTGACCCGTCGAAGCCGGGCATGTACATCGTCCTCACCAGATGGACCGCACATCATATGAGTCATCCGCATTTTCATCCGAATGATCGGTACATAACCGTTATTTCGGGAACCTGGTGGGTCGGGACGGGCACGAAATACGATCCTGACAGCACGGTCCCTCTGCCTCCGGGCAGCGTGGTCACCCATTTTGGTAAGCAGGTTCACTATGACGGAGCGAAAGACGGGGACGTTACGCTAGTGATCGCCGGCGAGGGACCTGGGACTCAAACGCCGGCGGAAGTGAAATGAAGACCGGCTTGGCATCGACCATGACGCCGGCGCGTGCGTACCTGCCTGGCTGGTTTTCGCTTTTCCTCGGTCCGGTGTTTCAATCGGGAACCGCTTGCTCGTCAAGTTCACACTGTTCATTTAACGTCAGGCCGTAGGTTTCGCCGAGCCCGTCCAGTAGATATCCGCGACTGGGATCAGCAAGCGTTGAAAAAAGAGGATTCAACGGTCAAGTTATTCCGCGGATGCCCGGCCATTTTTTTACCTTCGAGAATTACTTCAACGGAATTAGAGTCTGTTGTATACTCGGTCTGCCCGGTCCCCGGATTTAATATTAGTTTTAATCCAATTCTTCTATCAAAGACGGAGGTTTTAAAGAACATGATTATCGGCGATCGCTTGCGTGCGCTTCGCGAGGAGAAAAAACTATCGCAAGGCGAAATCGAAAAACGAACGGGATTGCTTCGTTGCTACATTTCCCGCGTCGAGAACGGACACACCGTGCCCGCCGTCGAGACACTGGAAAAGTTTGCTCGCGCTCTCGAAGTCCCTGTTTATCAGCTATTTTATGATGGGGAAGAACCACCAAAGGTCCCCAGCCTTCTTAGCCGTGGAAAATCTTCAAGCAATGAGTGGGGCAGTTCCGGAAAGAATGCTCGAGTGCTGGCCAAGTTCTGCCGTCTGTTGGGCCGCGCAAATGAGAGCGACCGGCGATTGCTGTTTTTCATGGCGCAAAAAATGGCCAGAGTGAAACCGAACTAGCAAATGCAAAAAGGGCAAGCTCTCTGGCCGCGATAAATCAGACCAGTGGGCTTGCCTCCATGCTATTGGTTTGATTAAATCCCGCCTGTTCCCGTAACAAGCCCCGAAAAAAATGCAGTGTACCTGAATGGTGCGCATGAACTTTTTCTGCTAAACAGCCTCTACCCTGTCGGCATCAGATCTTGATGGATAAGCAGTTCCTTTGCCTCGCATCAAGTTGCTCAAGAGAACCGAAATTCCGGCAATCAACGCGGGAATTGCTCCAGCGAGGAAGATTTGTTGCGGCGTCCAATCGAGCGACAACATGACGCCTCCCAACACGGGGCCGACGATCGACCCAATGCGCCCGATTCCTAGCGCCCACCCAACACCTGTCGAACGTATCGCCGTGGGATAAAAACCCGCAGCGAGCGCGTTCAGCCCTCCCTGCGCGCCCTGAATCGTGAAGCCCAGAATGAATGTCACCGCCATGATGATGGAAAGCGAACCGGCAGCGAACGCCAGCGAGCCAATCAATAAAGTAGATATGAGGAACTCTGTCACCATCACCACGTAAGCGCCGTAGCGGTTCATTAGCCGTCCCTGCGCTAAGGATCCGATAATCCCGGCGAGGCTGAACATCGAGATGGCCTTCACCCCAGCGGAGACCGGCATCGCAGCCTGCCGCAGCAATGCGGGCAGCCAGCTCAC
>JAOAPW010000075.1 GCA_025463105.1 Candidatus Acidiferrum typicum
TCAGCGCCATTGTTCTCCGACGTCCGCCGAAGTGGTGGATTCTGGGTTTTGCAGGAGCGTTCGCGCTGGTGATGTTGCTGCTGTATTCAGTCACCTATCTCTTCGCCGTGGGCGTAGGAATCTGGGGTATTCAGATTCCGGTCGGCTGGGGCTTTGCAATCATCAATTTCGTATGGTGGATCGGAATCGGTCACGCCGGGACGCTGATCTCCGCGATTCTTCTGTTATTGCGGCAGCAATGGCGCACTTCCATCAATCGGTTCGCCGAGGCGATGACGTTGTTCGCGGTCGCCTGCGCGGGAGTTTTTCCGCTCATTCACATGGGCCGTCCGTGGCTGGCGTATTGGCTGTTTCCGTATCCTGACACCATGAAGATGTGGCCGAACTTTCGCAGCCCCCTGGTGTGGGATGCGTTCGCGGTTTCAACGTACGCAACCGTTTCAGCGCTGTTCTGGTTCATCGGATTGCTTCCGGACCTGGCTACGCTTCGCGACCGCGCGAAGAATCGACCCGCAAAAATTATCTACGGCTTTCTGGCCATGGGATGGCGCGGCTCGGCAGTTCACTGGCACCGGCATGAGACAGCTTCGTTGTTGCTTGCTGGTTTGGCGACTCCCCTGGTTGTCTCCGTGCACACCATCGTGAGCCTCGATTTTGCTTACGCCATCGTGCCCGGGTGGCACGCAACGATTTTTCCTCCGTACTTCGTGGCCGGCGCTATCTACGCGGGATTCGCCATGGTGCTCACTCTCGCGATTCCCGTGCGCAAGTTTTTTGGCCTGGAAGATTTCATCACCATGCGTCACCTCGACAACATGGGTAAGGTCCTGCTCGCCACCGGATTGATTGTTGGCTACGGCTACATGATGGAAGCGTTCTCCGCATATTACAGCGGCAATCAGTTCGAGCGCTTCATGATCCTGAACCGCATGGGCGGCCCGTATGCAGTGGTTTATTGGAGCCTGGTGGCGTGCAACATTGTGACGCCGCAATTTCTGTGGTCGCGAAAAGTGCGTTCAAAGGTCGGCGCTTTGTTCGCCATCGCCATGGTGGTAAACCTGGGAATGTGGCTCGAGCGATTTGTGATCGTAGTCACCAGCTTGCATCGTGATTTCATGCCCTCCGCGTGGGGAATGTATTACCCGACGCGGTGGGATTTTTATACGTTTTTCGGCACCATCGGGCTTTTCCTGGCGCTGCTGTTCCTGTTCATCCGATTCTTGCCGCTGATTTCAATTTTTGAAATGCGAACTCTGGTGAACGAAGAGGAGAAAAAAGCGGCCGACTAATCTCCATCTGGACGGCTTCGCGCGCGAGAACATGAAAAGGCAATCGATTTACGGATTGATGGCTGAGTTCAAGACTGCCGAGGAACTGCTTGCGGCTGCGCATCGCACCCAGAATGCGGGATACCGCCGCATCGATGCGTTCTCGCCATTCCCGATCGAAGGACTTGCCGACGCTGTTGGGTTCCACCGTACGCGTCTTCCACTGGTCGTTCTGTGCGCGGGAATTACGGGCGGCTGCGCGGGCTTCTTTCTCCAGTATTACGGCGCGGTAATCAGCTACCCCATAAACGTGGGCGGCAGGCCGCTCAATAGCTGGCCCGCGTTCATCCCAATCACATTTGAAATGACGATCTTGTTTGCGGCCGCCGCCGCTGTATTCGGGATGCTGGCAATGAACGGCTTGCCCACGCCGTACCACCCGGTTTTCAACGTGCCGCGATTTGCGCTGGCTTCGCGCGATCGATTTTTTCTGTGCATCAAGTCGCACGATCCGTTGTTTGACCTTGTAAGGACAAGGCAATTTCTTGAATCGCTGACTGCGCGCGAGGTATCCGAAATTGAGGTTTAACGCATTGCGCCGCAACACAAAATGCGCGTCATTCCGACGAGCGAAGAGACGAGGAATTTCTCTATTCGCCGCCGCCACAATTTTGCTGTTCTGTGCCGGCTGCCGCCAGGATATGCACGTGCAGCCTCGCTATAACCCGTTCGATCCGACGGATTTCTTTCCGGATGGGCAATCGGCGCGAACGCCTGTGGCAGGAACCGTTTCGCGCGGTGAACTGGCCAGCGGGCCTCAGGAATTGATGTACACAGGAAAAGTGAATGGCGCAGTGGTCGACGAATTTCCGTTTCCGGTTACGCGCGAGGTCCTGGAACGTGGCCGCGAGCGCTTTAATATTTACTGTGAGCCGTGCCACGGAATGACGGGCGACGGCGATGGCATGATCGTGCAGCGCGGCTTCCGCCATCCGCCGTCATTGCACTCAGATCATCTGCGATCGGCTCCCGCCGGACATTTCTTCGATGTGATCTCGAATGGGTTTGGCGCCATGTACCCGTATGGTTACCGGATCGTCCCGCGCGATCGCTGGGCGATCGTTTCTTACATTCGGGCGCTGCAACTCAGCCGGCAGGCATCGATCAATGACGTTCCGGAGGCGGAGCGGGAAAAATTGCGGGGCGAGTCGGAATGAACGAAGCGCGAAACAATATGATGGTGAAGCTAGAAGGTCTGCCGAAGCGGCTC
>JAOAPW010000093.1 GCA_025463105.1 Candidatus Acidiferrum typicum
ATGCTGATTTCTCGTGGCCATGCTGGTACTTCCGGACGGATGCACTCGCGCTTTGTGGTCCGCAAATCAAAAACACACAGACTGAATTCTGTGCTACTTACACCGACATCGTCTTCAGGTCTTTAGCGATGCACAATTTCGGCTCGGTCAGTTTCTGCACCTGTTCAGGGGTAACCCCGGGCGCGACTTCGCGCAGCACCAGGCCTTCCGGCGTGACGTCGATCACGGCAAGTTCCGTGACGATCATGTCCACCACGCCGATTCCCGTGAATGGCAGATTACATTGGCGCAGGATTTTCGGCTGCCCGTCCTTCGTGGCGTGTTCCATGGCGACGATGACGTGCGGCGAACTGGCCACCAGGTCCATCGCGCCGCCCATGCCCTTCAACATCTTGCCGGGAATCGCCCAGTTCGCCAGATTCCCTTTTTCATCCACTTGCAGCGCGCCTAGCACCGTCATGTTCACATGCCCGCCGCGAATCATGCCGAATGAATCGGCGCTCGAAAAATAACACGTTCCGGGAATCTCGGTAACCGTTTCCTTCCCGGCGTTGATCAAGTCCGCGTCTTCTTCGCCCTCGAAAGGAAACGGGCCGACGCCGAGCATTCCGTTTTCCGAATGCATTACGACCTCCATGCCTTCCGGAATATAATTGGCGATGAGGGTTGGCGTGCCGATGCCAAGATTCACGTAATAGCCGTCGCGCAGCTCTTGCGCAACTCGACGGGCGATGAATTCTCGCTTGCCTTCTTCTGATTGTGCCATCTCGCTCCTTACTTTACTCTGGCGGCTCCAGGAAGCACAGGCTTCAGCCTGTGTGGTTTGAATTGCGGCCCTCCAACAGAACACAGGCTGAAGCCTGTGCTACTCAAGGCCATCACGCTCGCTTGCGTACCGTTCTTTTTTCGATCGGCTTCTTGTAATTCGTTCCCTGAAAAATAGCATTCACAAAAATTCCCGGCGTGTGCACACCATCAGGGGGCAGCTCACCGAGTTCGACAAGTTCTTCCACTTCCGCGATCACATAATCCGCGGCGGTCGCGATCATCGGGTTGAAATTCCTCGCCGTCTTGCGATAAATGAGATTGCCCCAGCGATCGCCTTTCCATGCCTTGACGAATGCAAAATCACCCCGCAGTGCGCGCTCCAGAATATATTTGCGACCATTGAATTCCCGGGTTTCTTTTCCTTCCGCGATCAGCGTGCCGACGCCGGTAGGCGTGTAAAACGCCGGGATTCCCGCGCCGGCCGCGCGCATTCGCTCAGCAAGCGTGCCCTGCGGATTGAGCTCAACCTCGAGTTCTCCGTTTAAATATTGCTGTTCAAACATTTTGTTGCCGCCCACGTAGCTGGCAATCATTTTCTTGATCTGACGTGATTTCAGAAGCAGTCCAAGCCCCGCCTCCTCCGTGCCGCAGTTGTTGGACGCGCAGGTAAGATTCTTCGTGCCTTTCCGGTGCACGGCGGCGATGAGATTTTCCGGAATGCCGCTGGTCCCGAATCCGCCGACCAGAATAGTGGCGCCGTCAAATAATTTCGCAATCGCTGCGTCCGCATTGGCTACGCGCTTATCCATCGATTCGTGCTCCCGATCCCATCAAAATTTTCCCTGACACCCAGAATAAAAAGATAAAACACCGTCATTCCGAGCGCAGCGAGGAATCCCTCTTGTCATTGAGCGGAGTCAAATCGAGAGGGATTCCTCGCTGCGCTCGGAATGACTCGTTAAATGATTTGTTACTCCGTTCCGCCACATCGCGCCAAAACTTTACTGCAAGTCACGAAGAATTTTGTACAGTTCTCCGGCAGCGGCAAATTCCTCTTCGAGCGCGCGCGTTCGCAAGTCGCCGCGAAGTTGCTCCAGCGACTGAATCAACTGGCTGAGCGCTCGATCCAAATTGTCGCTATTGGTCAGAATAATATCACGCCAGACCGAATACGGACTTCCCGCCAGGCGCAGCGCATCACGCAAACCGCGCCCTGCGAGCGTCACCGGCAATCCGGTTTCATCGGTCTGATCGCGCACCACGCCGGCGAGCGCGACTGCAAGTAGCTGCGGAAGGTGAGAGACAATAGCCGCGGCGCGGTCGTGCGCTTCCGCATCCAGCCAGACAGGTTCCGCGCCTAATTTCTCGACCAATGCCACGAATTTCGTGACTCGCGCATCTCGCGCCTCGCCTGCGCTTTTTCCCGCGGACTTGCGAACGAGAGCATATTTCGAGCCGCGAAATAATTCCGCATCGGCCGCGGCTATTCCGGAGATTTCCTTCCCCGCCATCGGATGTCCACCCAAAAAATACGCACCGTTCGCCGAGAAACTTTCGTCGGCCGCGGCGCAGACGGACCGCTTCGTGCTTGAAGCGTCCGTAACCAGCGCCTCAGGCGGCGCGAGTTTTGCTACTTCCGGCAGCAATTCGATGGTATGCCCGACCGGAAGCGCCATGTAAATCAAATCCGCCTCGGCAACGGCCTGAGAGACATCGCTGAAGCCTTCATTGATTGCGCCGCGTTCCAGTGCGTGGCGCAAGACATGCCCCTTATCCCATCCGTTCACCACAGAATCCGGCGAATATTTCCGGAGCGCCAGCGCAAATGATCCGCCGATCAATCCGGTGCCGAGAATTGCGACTCGTCGAAAGGAGGCGGGCATGGCTCAGGCGATGGTCCGGCTGACGGCCGGGGCGATAATGCGCAGTTCGGCCATCAGTTTCTCGAACTGCTCGAAGAAAAGCGACTGCGCGCCGTCGGAGAGCGCGTGCTCCGGATCGTTATGCACTTCGAGGAGCAAACCGTCGGCGCCGGCCGCGACGGATGCGCGAGCCATCGGCGGAACTTTGTCGCGAATTCCCGTGCCATGCGACGGATCGACCACGATGGGAAGATGCGAAAGCTTCTTAATCTCAGGAATCGCGGCGATTTCGAGCGTGTTGCGCGTCGCGGTCTCGAAAGTGCGTATGCCGCGCTCGCACAGGATCACGTTGTGGTTGCCGCCCGCCATGATGTATTCGGCGCTCAATAGAAGCTCTTCGATCGTCGCGGACATTCCGCGTTTGAGAAGCACGGGCTTTGAAACGGTACCGAGCGCGCGCAGCAGAAAATAATTCTGCATGTTACGCGCGCCGACCTGGAAAATATCAATGTATGGCAGCATCATCTGGATTTGCGATGCGTCCATCACCTCGCTGCATACCAGCAAGCCGCTCTTCTCCGCGGCTTCGCGCATCATCTTCAACCCTTTTTCGCCATGCCCCTGAAAACTGTACGGCGAACTGCGCGGCTTGAATGCCCCTCCGCGAAGAATTTTTGCGCCGGCTTTGGCAACTCGATCGGCGATCATTCCAATCTGTTCAGGCGTCTCGACCGAGCATGGGCCCGCGGCGACGACGATTTCATTGCCGCCAATGCGAACCCCGCGCGGCAGTTCCACCACGGTTCCCTGCGAACGAAACGCGCGGCTCGCGAGCTTGTAAGGCTGCGTAATGCGCACAACCTCGCGCACGCCGTCAAGGACCTCAACATCCCGTGGATCAAAATCTGCCGGAACACCGACAGCGCCCAGAACCGTCTGCGATGCGCCGGTCGAACGATGGATGTCGAATCCCATCGACACCAGGCGATCGATGACGTGCTGGATCTGCTCTTCCTTCGCGCCTTCCTGCATTACGACAACCATCTGAAGTCCTCTTCCCTGTCGACCAGCTTCCGCACTTACGATCACAATTGCGGTTTGAATGTAGGGGCACGGCATGCCGTGCCCCTACCGCCGCCTAACTTTCCTTTTTCGCGTCGTCCTTCATCACCGTGCGCTCTACCGAGCGCGCTTCATCGAGGATGCGCTCGAACAGCCGCCGGATTGCCGCATCCGGAAGCGGCCCCGGATTGGCCCGCACCGCAGCATCGAGAACCTTCTTTTCGCGGTCGGGCTGATAAAGAGCCTCGCCGGTGGAATGCTTAATGCGTCCAATTTCGACCACGCAGTGCGAGCGCTTGTTCAATAATTCGACGAGTTGCCGGTCAATTTCATCGATTTTGCGGCGCCAATCTTCGATGCTCATGCACGCGGCTCCCGCCGGCTCATCCCGGCCACTGCGGCACCTTTTAATAATTTCACGCGCGCCGCAAGCGCTTCGGCTGCGGCCTCGGCAGTGGCCGCGCGTTCGATTTCTTCGACCAGCGCCGAGCCGACCACTGCGGCGTCGGCGAGTCCCCCAAGCATCGACACGTGCCCCGGCAGCGAAATTCCGAAGCCGATGGCGATGGGAAGCTCGGTGACGCGGCGCACGCGACGCGCAAGCGCCGGCAATTCCTCCGCCAGCTGATCTTTCGCGCCAGTCACGCCGGTACGCGAGATCAAATACAAAAATCCGCTCGACGCTTTCGCGATAAGAGCGAGACGCTCGTCGGTGGACGTCGGAGCCGCGAGAAAAATCGTGTCGAGGCCGCGCGACTGCATCGTATTACGATATTCTTCGCCTTCCTCGGGGGTGAGATCCGTGATCAACACGCCGTCGGCGCCCGCGCCTTTTGCCGCATCGGCGAAATTCTCAAGCCCCATCTGCAGGACAGGATTGAAATAGCTGAACAGAACGAGCGGAACTTGTGTCTTCGCGCGCAGCGATTTTACGAGCGAAAGAACGCCCGCGAGAGTCGTTCCGCCGCGCAACGCCCGCTCACTCGCGCGTTGAATGACCGGGCCGTCGGCGACAGGATCGC
>JAOAPW010000097.1 GCA_025463105.1 Candidatus Acidiferrum typicum
AATTTTTTCCATTATCCTTCCACCTACGTGATGGGCGAAGTAATCGGCGTGGCCGTCAATGCGAAGGGGCACGTTTTCCTTCTCAACCGTGGCTACCACCCGTTGCTTGAGTTTGACGCTGAAGGCAAATACTTACGCTCGATGGGCGAAGGATCGGCCTTGTTCGAAGGCGCCCACAGCATACGCTTCGATCCGCAAGACAACATGTGGTACATCGACGCGTCATCAAACATGGTCATCAAGTTCGACCTCGAGGGTCGCACGCAAGAGGTGCTTGGGATGCGCCCAGAGCCTTGGACGTGGCTGACGCACGTGATTGAGCACGCCGTCCCCAATAAAGTTGCGTTTTATCAGCCCACTGATGTGACCTGGGGTGCGGACGGCAGTGTCTACATTTCCGACGGCTACGGACATTCGCGCGTGGCCAAGTTCAATAAAGAAGGAAACTTTGTGAAAGCGTGGGGAGAACGTGGCACGGGGAAAGGTGAATTCAGCACACCGCACAGCATCGTCATCGACAAAAACCAGACTCTCTACGTCGCCGACCGCGGGAACAGCCGCATTCAGGTATTTGACACTGACGGCAACTTCAAAGAGGTTTGGAACAATCTGCCGGGGCCGCCCTGGTCGTTCTGCATTACTCCGGGACCGACGCAAGTGATTTACGTTGGCAGCGTGGGAAAAATCTACAAGCTCGATCTGACCGGAAAAGTTTTAGGCACGTTTGGACACTACGGACGCACGCCGGGGACGATGGATTGGGTACACGCGGTTGCCTGCCCGGACGAAAAAACCGTGTTCGCCGCTGAAGAGCAGGCATGGCGCCTGGATAAATTAGTTGCGCAGTAGAAGATTCTTCCGATTCCCGGCGGGATCGGCTGGTGTTAGAAATATGTGCCTTCCGAAATAGATGCCGTGAAATTGATACTGCTGTAGAATTGAAATCGGCCGGCGCGCATTCAGAGGCCTTGGTTAGCGTAATCAATCCGTGAAGATTAAGCGCATTTTCGTCGGCACAGTGGCAGTTCTGCTGATGTGTGTTTCTTCGCTTTTGCCGGCATGCGATCTTTCCTGTGGATTCTCCCTGTTTAGATCGGATTGCCACTCGCCGCGGATGGCCGCCGCAGAGTCCGACGCTCCAGATATGACCATGGCTGGCATGACAATGCCCGAATCGGATGGCGACAGTCCCACGAATCAACCACTGGTTTCCTCAGTCCCACAAGAAATGCCCGCGCATGCTGCATTAGTGGAGATGGGCGCATGCGCGCGTCAATCGTGCGCTGAAGCTCCCGGATTAGTCTCCAGCTCGATTCACTCCGCGGCCACGCAGTTTGAAAGAATTTCGGCCGTGACTGCATTTTCCGGCGTGGAACTTCCCAAAATTATTTTTCACGATGCTCGGGACGACATATCTCCTCCCGATCGCGCAGTCCACCTTTCCCTCGACGTAAGCCTCCGCATCTAGATCGCCGCTCTTTTCATACTCTATCCATTTGAGATGTGTTGTGTTTCTGCCTTAAGGATCAGCCCGAGGCTTGCCGATACATGGGTGCAGTGCACCTATCTTGAGGGAAATATTTTATGCGGCCATTTTTAGCGAAACTCCTGGCAATACTTGCGTCACTCTTTATCTTACCGGCGGTTGCCGGGGCGCAGCAGAGTAAGAAAGACACCGACATGCAGGGCATGCCAGGAATGGATAACGGACAAATGCAGGGAATGCCAATGGGCACGGATGACCTGATCACCATGGATCCCAAAACATTCCTGCAGGAAATTGTGCGTCACGGCACGTCCGGTACAAGCGCGGAACCCAATTCCACACCCGTTCCCATGCTCATGACGGCCAAAGGCACATGGATGTTGATGTTCCACGCGAATGCTTTTGTGATCGATGAGCAACAATCGAGTCCTCGCGGCGGAGACAAATTTTTCTCAACGAATTGGTTTATGGGGATGGCCGAACGCCCGCTAGGGCCCGGCGTCTTCACTGCACGCGCAATGTTAAGTCTGGAACCGGCAACAGTCACGCAACGCCGATATCCGCTCCTGTTTCAACAGGGAGAAACGGCCTTCGGAAAGCCGATTGTCGACGGACAGCATCCGCATGATCTCTTCATGGAAATTGCGGCGCTGTACGATTTGATGTTGGGAAGCCGGGGCCTGCTTTCGTTTTATTTTGCTCCTATCGGCGACCCCGCTCTGGGTCCGGTGGCGTATCCGCATCGCGCCTCCGCCGCGGAGAATCCGCTGGCCGCGCTCGGCCATCACCAGGAGGACTCCACGCATATCGCAGACGACGTGGTCACAGTCGGACTGGCGTATCGCATCGCGCGCCTCGAAGCCTCAGGATTTCACGGCCGCGAACCCGATGAGAACCGCTGGAATATTGATCAGGGAAAAATCGATTCGTGGTCCACGCGCGTTACGATTCAGCCCGGTAAAAATTGGAGCGGGCAATTTTCATACGGCCGCATAAAAAGCCCGGAAGCACTCTTTCCCAGTGAAGACCAGGAGCGGATGACGGCCTCAATCCAGTATAATCGCCCATTCGACAACGGCAACTGGACCAGCACAGCCCTTTGGGGGCGAACGCGATCCGTCCAGGACAATTCGATTTTTAACAGCTATGCTCTCGAATCGACGGTTCGCTTTCGGACACGGAACTACGCCTGGACACGCATTGAAAATGTCGACCGTTCCAACGAGTTGATTCTCGGCGAAAATCCGCTTCTACAAAATTTCCGAGAACTGCCGATTGGCCGCGTTCAGGCTTACACCTTCGGATACGATCGCGATGTTGATTTGATTCCGCACGTGGCCACGGCCCTGGGAGTTCAAGTGACAACCTATGGCGTCGGAAACAGGTTGAAACCCATCTATGGCTCGCGACCTGCCGGCATCGCCCTATTTGTGCGAATCCGTCCATTTTCAGCGAATGACAGGTAACAATCGTACGTAATCCAAGTCGCTTGGGAGAGTGGCGATCATGAAAAATCCGAAAGCGTTTCTCTGGGTTCTGCTCGGTTTAACAGTCGCGACGATCGTAGTCGGAGCCCTTCTGATGCGGCGAGGAATCAGCGCTCGAAAGGAGCCCTCGGCCATGGAAATAAGGGTGGCCCGCGCTGTCCGCCACTTGGCCATTCCCAAAATCGATCGCGAAGAGGAAAATCCGTGGGCGACGGTAGCCACTCCGGAGGTGCTGAAAGATGCGCGGGAGCATTTCGCCGACCACTGTTCGCAGTGCCACGCTAACGACGGGAGCGGAAAGACCGAGATGGGGCAGTACCTCTATCCCAGAGCGCCTGACATGCGTTTGCCCGCGACACAGAATCTGAGCGACGGCGAACTCTATTACATCATTCGCAACGGCGTCCCGTTGACCGGAATGCCGGCCTGGGGCGAACCCAATTTGGTGCAGGACGATGACAGTTGGCAACTCGTTCTTTTCATTCGCCACCTGCCTAAACTTACCGCGGAGGAAATCAAAGACATGGAGCACTACAATCCGGTAGGTGAGATGGAACGCGAGGATGAAAAAGAACACGAGGGGGCTGCTACCGACGGGAAACCTGCTCCAGCAAAGCACCATCATTAGAGACTGACAGAGACTGACGGTTTTCGTAACGCAGCTTCAGCCTGTGCGATTTTCGCTGGATGCCGCAGAAGTCAAAACCACACAGGCTGAAGCCTGTGCTACTGAAATCTTCCAGAGGCGTGGCGCGATTGACTTTTCAGAGGCTGCCCCGCCCTTAGGTTTTTGCATTCAGCAGGTCGAGGCCCTCATCGGCTTTTTCGGCGGCGGGAGTATCAGGAAAATCCTGTTTCACCTGGTTGTAAAGCTTGGAGGCCTGCGCGGGATCGGTCTTGCGGTAGTAGTCCGCCAGCGTCAAAAGCACCAGAGGCTTGGGCACAAAGGTCGTGGGCTTGTCCGCGAGTTGCTTATATAATTCGACAGCTTGCGGCCCTTTGTTATTCTGACTGTACACCCAGGCTAATTGGAATCGGGCAAGGCCCGTGAGCGATTCATCGCCGCTGGAATCCAGCTGCTTCAGATTTTTTTCCGCATCGTCGAACTTCTTCAAATGTTCTTCGGAGAGGGCCGCATAGTATCGAGCGATTTGGCCGGGACGCGTCCGGGCGTACTGATTCGCCACTTCCAGGAATTTTTTCTCGGCGTCAGCGTATTTGTTCTTCTCATCGACGTAGGCAACCTCGCCGGGTTCGGCTGGTTCCCCGGGAGCATGAATGCGCGCCTGAAAAATCTTCATCGCGTCATCGAGAGCCGCGCCGGCTTTGGTGGTCTGCCGCCGCGAATACGTGCTCCAGCCGAATACCGCCAGCGCCACGACCAGCGCCGCGCCGATGACTACCCACAAAATCTGCTGGTGCGAAGCAACGGACTCAACGCCGTGAACGAAACTCTCACGTATCTGGTCTTTCTTCAGATCCTTGCGCAAAATATGTTGCGCCACAGATTCACTCCTCCACTTGTTCTAGAAACAGCAATCGTACCACAAGTTTCATGCAATGATTTGAATCAGGAACCAAGAATGGCTGATGGACGGGGGCGCTTGGTTTTGTAGAGGCCGGTCCGGTTTCATCGGACCGGGCACGGGTTCTTTATCACCGTAGAATATCGAACCCTCGAAGAGTACAATCCCAAAACTGCCGGTTCGGCACAATTCGCCGAACCGCCTCTACAAATGCTCGAAAACACGCGATTTCGCCGGAAGAATATACGTCTCAATGCGATGAACTATCAAGGGCGCGCATGGTTCTTCATCACTCTCTGCTGCGAACTCCGGAATCCTGTTTTTGCAAACGGCCAATGGGCGGAAAGGCTTGTTGGATGTCTGGAAAACACGGCGACGAAATACCATTTTAACGTCCATGCTTACTGTGTGATGCCCGACCATTTTCATGCGCTTGTCGAGGGCGCTGCACCCGCCAGCGATCTTTTGTTGTTCGTCAGAATTTTGAAACAGGCGTCGAGTCGCGAATATTCACGTGAGAGTGGCGCGCCCCTATGGCAAAAGAAATTCTACGATCACATTCTCCGGTCGAAAGATTCACCCGACGCGGTGTCTTGGTATATCTGGATGAATCCTGTCCGGAAGGGACTCTGCAGCCAGCTTAATGAATATCCCTACTCCGGGTCCTTTACTGGGCAGTGGGAAAGCAAATCCCAACCGCAAAACCAGTGGATTCCAACCTGGAAGCAAGAGAATCCAGGCCTGCACATGAATCCGGCGGCTCCTGCAGAATCTACGACCCCCTAAAAAGCGAAAAGGCCCCGCCCAATGGTATTGGACAGGGCCCTTTCGCTTGAGCCGGCTATGGTGCGGTGACGTTTTCAGCCTGATAGCCCTTTGGTCCTTGTTTGACCTCGAACTCGACCATCTGGCCTTCGTTGAGTGTCTTGTATCCCTCCATTTGTATGGCGGAGAAGTGCACGAACACGTCTTCGCCCGACTGGCGCTGGATGAATCCATACCCCTTCGATGCGTTAAACCACTTCACTACACCTTGTTCTCTGCTCACCTTCTTGACTCCTCTTTCATGAGCGATCGCTATTTGCCGGGCGTAACGCCAGCCGGTGGCAGAATACTGTCCGCCATTCACACTTGACCATCTCTGCTCGCCGCAGACGGTGAACAGCTAAGAGCCTCCGAACACCTAACTGTATTACTGGACCCACAAACGCGGGCCATCCATACATCAAAATCTGGCGCCTGTCTAGAGGGATTCCCACAACGGGACGGTCCGGCATTGGGAGGCCAGTCAAGAGAAATTGCGGCACCTGCCGAGGTCAGAAACTCGCTATCGCCTGGGTTTCGTCGTTATGGATGTCGAAGACTGTGTAAAGCTTGGTGACTTGAAGGAGATCGCTCACTTTTTTATTCAGATTTAACAGCTTCAGTTCTCCGCCCGCGCTTTTCACGAACCTGTACCCGCTCACCAGCTCTCCAAGCCCGGTGCTGTCGAGATAACTGATGGCAGCCAGATTGAGCACGAGCTTGGTGTGACCCTTGCTCAGGTTTTCACGAATCAGGTCGCGCAATAAAGCGCTGCCATCGCCGAGCGTGATTCTGCCATCCAGGTCGATTATGGTTACTCCGCCGATCTCGCGGCTTGCTGCTTTCAGTGGCATTGCCAAACCTTCCTTGCCTTTCCTCCGCGAATATCGTTACCCGTCGCCCTCAACTTCCTGCAAGTTAATGCGTCCGGTACCGCTTGGCCATGATTATTTCCGCGCCGCCGCCCTGGCCGACCAGAACGTCAAATTCATCCATAAAGGCTCTCATCAACAAGACGCCTCGGCCGGTTTCCCCCAATACGTTCTCGTCCATCCTCGGATCGGGGACCTCTTCCAGCCGGAATCCGGTTCCCTGGTCCGCCACGCGGATCACCATTTTTTCGTGCGCCAGCTCGAAGACTACGTGAATTTTCTTTTCGCGCCGCTGTTCATTGCCATATTGATACGCGTTCATGACGCTTTCATGCACTGCCAAACCGATTCTGTACTGATCGTCTTCGCTGAAACCCGCCGCTGCGGCCAGACGCACGCTCATCTCTTCCGCGAGAGCGATGCTGTCAAGCACGGTCTCCAAAATAACTTCAATTCGCTGAGGTTTTAAGGACATCCAGCCGTTTGGACCTGTTTAAAGAACGTGTATGCGTAACATAGCGCCTTTGGGGAAGTCAATCCCATGCAGATTCTAGCAGACTTGAGCCGCGGCGCGTTCAAGTAGGACTAACCGGACGTTTTTCCCGTTGAGAGATTCCTCGTAGTTGTAGCGCATTCCGGAGAAAAGAATGTTAAGTTCTACTGCTCGAATTCATCATGGGTTCCTATCTACTGCTTGCCATCAGCGCATTTGCCGCCGGTCTCATAAACTCCGTGGCCGGAGGCGGCTCATTCTTTACCTTCCCTGCGCTCGTGTTCACCGGAGTGCCATCGATTATCGCCAACGCGTCAAGCACCATGGCGCTGCTTCCCGGAATTCTTGCGAGCGCCTGGGCGTATCGGCACGATTTCAAGAAATCTCAGGATTTCCCGTTCGTGCCGATGCTAATCGTCAGCTTTGCGGGAGGCATTGCGGGCGCATTGCTGTTGCTCTACACGCCGCAGAGAGCCTTCGACGGAATGATTTCGTGGCTGATGCTGGGCTCGACGTTGTTGTTCACGTTTGGCCCGCGTCTATCGCCTATCCTCGCGCGAATCATACACATCGGGCCCGTTGCGCTGCTATGCATTCAGGCGCTCGTTTCCATTTACGGAGGGTATTTCGGAGGCGCCATCGGCATCCTGATGCTGGCGGCGTGGTCGCTGTTCGGTTTGAAGGACATCCACATGATGAACGCGAACAGGACGTTGCTAGGCGCGGCCATGAACGGCGTCGCCGTTATCTTGTTCATCATTGCCGGAAAAATCTGGTGGCCGCAGACGCTGGTAATGCTTGTCGCGGCAGTCATCGGCGGATATGTCGGGGCACACTATGCCAGGCGCGCAGACCCGCGCTACATTCGCGCCGCAGTCACGGTCATCAGCGCCGCGATCACGATCGCGTTTTTCCTGCGGCATCGGTAGCGCGAATAGTTCTTCTTATGACGTAGACAGATCTGGGGGTTTGGTAGCACAGGCTTCAGCCTGTGTCACGAAAACCGTCAGTCTCTGTCAGTCTCTAATGATGGTGCTTTGCTGGAGCAGGTTTCCCGTCGTCAGAGACCCCCTCGTGTTCTTTTTCATCCTCGCGTTCCATCTCACCTACCGGATTGTAGTGCTCCATGTCCTTGATTTCCTCCGCGGTAAGTTTAGGCAGGTGGCGAATGAAAAGAACGAGTTGCCAACTGTCATCGTCCTGCACCAAATTAGGTTCGCCCCAGGCCGGCATTCCAGTCAACGGCACGCCGTTGCGAATGATGTAATAGAGCTCGCCGTCGCTCAGATTCTGTGTCGCGGGCAAACGCATGTCAGGC
>JAOAPW010000103.1 GCA_025463105.1 Candidatus Acidiferrum typicum
GTTATACTTCCTAGTCGATGAATTTGGGCGTCAGTTCCCTCCCGCGATTAAACACCCGGATTTCTATTACGGTTTTCTCGGTCTAGGCAATTTGGTAGGGGCGCTGGGGATCGAACCCACGACCTTCGGCTTAAAAGGCCGCTGCTCTACCACTGAGCTACGCCCCTGAAAAAAGTGATCACAACATCTTACACGAAAAAGACTTAGTGCACTCGTGGTGATTCACACTTGCTGCGAAAAAAAAGTCGGGTCGCGGCGGCTGTGTGGGTTGATTCCGCGGAATGGATGTATGCGTTGGTCGTTGGGCCGCTGCCTTGACGTAATCGGGCTTCAGCATCGGAATTAGCGGAAATGCGCCACGTGCAGATACTATCAGCGAGAGGCATGGCTGAAGGCTGCGCTGGTAGCAAGAGGAATGCAAACAACCGCCGTCATCAACAATGAATAATGTGCCATGGTATATGAATACCTGACGCCACACTGGGCTTCATTTGGGGCGGCAGGATTCAAATATCATCGCGCATGACGCGCCGCAATCTAAGCCAGCGCATCCAAACGCGGGCGCTTGCGTTTCCACTCGTAGTCCTTGCGCAGCAGCGCCATGTGCTTCTTGACCTGAGTCTCGATTTCCGCGAAGGCTGCTTTTACGCATGCGCGCACGTCGCCGGCCTCTCCGGTGGCGTGCAGCGTGCCTGTGGGAAGCGAAAGATTCAGGGAAAACAGATACTCTTCCTTTCGAGGACGTTTTTCGATAGTGCCATGCAATTGCACCAGATCAGGTGCATACGATTTCAGCAGCTTTTCTAACTTCATGACGCGCCGCGCGGTTTCTACTTCAATCGGCACACGCCATTCGTTCAGCTTGTGGCTGATTAAGATTTTCATGAGAGTACCTTTCCGGGGGAACAGCGGAAGGAGGGTGCGACTCGCGGTGTGATCCGCTGACGCATTGGCAATTTCAGAATAACAATTCTTCCGAGGGGTTGCAAATGCGAAGACTGTCAGTTGTGCGGAGAAACGAATTCCGGATGGAACGACCGAATGCCTTTTTACTTCTTAAAGAGATCCTCGAATGCCTGCCGAGCGTCGCGGGGACGCGAAACGTGCTCGGCGGAAACAGTTGGACCCGCCTGGGGAGCCGACGGCGCCGTATCTTTTTCGATGGTCGTGCGAAATTCGTAGAATCTGCAATCGTTCTTCTGATCCTTGCGGGGAATACGTTCGAGAATCGGCTGCATGCATTCAAATCGCGCGGCCGTATCGAAGTACGCGCATTGTTTGCAGGAGTGAAACTCGAAAGCGCATTTCGGGCATTTGCCTTTCGGATCGAAACCTTGCTGCAGAACAGTGCCGCAGTTTGAACATCGCGAGCGCGTGATGGTACCGACCATTCGCGGCGTCCGCGGTCCGATCTGTTCTTGTCGGGGATGGCCTTCGGGCGGCCGTTTCTCTTTCTTCTGGGGCTTTTCGGCGCTCATATAGCCCCGCTGCTTATACTTCCGCTCCAATGGGAACCTCCGGGAGAGAATTACATCATACGCTGAATCATCTATCACCGCACCGTAAACATGGAATACCTTTAAACTAGTAAAAACACGAGCGTGCTACCATTACCGCGCGCCACATTTCCTGTGGAGATCTGGATGAAACTCCATCACTCTCGTTGGACGATCGTGTGGATCTTCCACGTAAAACCAGCGAAGCAACGCGTCTTCCGGCGTATTTATGGACCCGGCGGAGACTGGGTGCGGCTGTTTGCGAAAGACCAAAACTACATTGGCACGGAATTTCTGCGTCACTCCTCGAACACGCGCTGCTATCTGACAGTCGACCACTGGGCTTCGGGCACCGCCTATCACAATTTCAAGAAGCGGCATCGCGAGGAATTCGCTGCCCTCGATAAGCGCTGCGAGGCGCTTACGATTCGCGAAATCAAGATTGGCGAATTCTCGTCGACGGGCAGCCCGCACTAGACGCCCGAGATGAGAAAGTTCGCTCCCCTTCAGGATTTGCTTGCCCAAATTCGGGATAAACCTTCCGCGGGGAGATCCGGCTGCAAAAATTTATGCGGCGTACCCAAATCGGAGAGAATCGCTTCGGCGGCAAGATAGCCGCTGCGTACCGCCCCCTCCATTGTCGACGGCCAGCCTGTGGAAGTCCAGTCCCCCGCTAAAAATAGTCCCGTGACCGGACTTTTCTGCGCGGGACGCCATTGATCCGAGCCCGGGGCAGGTGAAAATGTCGCGGAAGTCTCCTTGATCACCGTACCTTTCACCAGTTTGGCATCGCGAATCGCAGGAAGCACTCCGCGCAATTCGCTTATGCAAAGTTCGATAATTTCCTGGCGCGAGCGTGGCACCAATCTGTAGGACGCGCTGATGACGAGCTGCAGGTACTGCCCTCGTGCCTCAATGCTGCCGCCATTGAGTTGCGTCTCGCCGTTGAGTTGCGTCTTATTGAAGACCCACTGCGTCGTGCTGTCGAGCAGTGTCAGGAAAGGCTCGTGCATCACTTTTTTATCGAACCAGAGATGCACTCCCGTAATGGGCGAGGTTCGCAGATTGCGGAGATTCAAAAACACAGGTTGGCGTGCCACGAAGTCCGCCGGCAGCAACTCGGGCAGAATGTCCGGTGGCACCGCAGCGACGTAGTAATCGGCCGTTTCTACCGAGCCATCTTCCCTTTCGACACCTGTCACTTGATTGCCAGCCACTTGAAAACCGCGTACGCCGGCGCGCAGCAGGACTTCCCCTCCCCGCATCCGGATGGCTTCCTTGCAGCCATCGTAAAGGTCTCCGAGGGGCACGCAGGGAATTCCGATTCGATAGCCGGCGCGAGTCGAGAGAAATGCTTTCCAGAATACGTCGATGCCGTAACGCGCGTCGATTCGGTCCAGCTGTTCATCAAGCGCGCTGACCAGTATCACCTCCCAGAAGCGACGAATCGCGCCTTCGGTCTGGCGATGTTTTTGCAGCCACGCAAGCATCGTGATGCCGTTCGCATCGTTCGAGATATCTTTTGGATGCCCACCGTTAGTTGCGATTTTCAGGAGCGCTCGCGCGATCGCAAACTTGTCGGCCCAATCAAGCAGTGGGAATCGAGAAAATGAAAGCGCCATATGAAGGGGCGCAGGCAGCGCGAAAGATTCCATCGTGCCGCGCTGTCCATCAGGAGTTGAAAAAAGCAATCGATCGAAGAAACGAATTTTTTCGGCCGCACCTACGCGCCGGTAAAAATCTTCCAGATTGGTGCAGCATCCCAGGGTCACGTGCTGGCAATTGTCCACATGTTCGCCGCCAGGGAGCACGTAGGACGCAGCACGGCCACCCAGGTGGGGCCGCTTTTCGAGCAAACGTACGCGATGGCCGGCTTCAGCCAGCGCGACGGCCGAGGACAGTCCCGCCAGGCCGCCGCCGATCACGATCACGCTCTTCGATAACATTGTGTTGGGAGTACCAGCCAAACCGCGCGCGCAGCAGGATCCCGGTTTTTTCGGGAGTGCTCAACCGCACGCGCTCAGAGAAAACATCGTAGCCGCGCGCTTCGATGCGCCGCAGCAGCCCGCTATAGATGCGCGCCAGGGCCCACAGCGCGGCGCGCGCGTCCGAGTGCACATCCGGGACGAGTTTCGCGCCTTCGCGGTAAAAATTCCAGGCCCGTCCGGCTTCGAATGCGAACAAATCGCGCAGCGCGGGCGTCAATGGTCCGCGCGCCAACTCCTCCGGGCGAACGCCAAATTTCTCAAGGTCTTCCTGAGGCAGGTAAATGCGCCCCATCTCGTAATCTTTCGGCACATCACGCAGGATGTTCGTCAGTTGGAATGCGATGCCGAGTTTTTCGGCCAGATCCGGCGCGTGCGGATCGTCATATCCGAACACATGCAGGCACGTCAGACCCACGGTTCCGGCCACGCGGTAACAATATTCGCGCAAACGTTCGAACGTCGCGTAATTGCCGACCGTCAAATCCATCTCCGCCCCGGAAATCAGGTCATGAAAATACCGCGGGGGAATGTGGAAGCGTTCGATTGTGTCGGCAAAGGCGGGAAGGATCGGATGCCCGAAGACATCGCCCGACACAGCCGCATCGAGAGCGGCGCGCCAGCGAGCCAGCCCGCGCTTTTTCTCGTCTTCGCTTCCCACGGTGTCCGAAACATCGTCCACTAGCCGCATAAATGCATAAAGCGCGCAGAGCGCGTCACGCTTGGCTTGCGGGAGCATGAAAAAAGCGTAATAAAAATTACTCGCGGCGTTTTTCGCCACACGCCTGCACTCGGCATAAGATTGCGAGACTTCGTTGCCCACGCCGTGCTGGAGCTTTGCGATATCGGGCGAAAGGCAGCCGCCCGACACAATCGCCAAGCCTCCCGGTGATGAGCGTGCCGCAGGGACAGCCGTGGCCGAAATCGAATCTTGCGCAAACATTCGCTGAAAAAGAGCGCGAGTCAGCAATTGCAACTGCTTCGATTTCGGAATCGACGGCCGATGTTGCAGCGTGTTGTAGCCAATGGCTTCAATCGAGTCGAGGACTGCGAGTCCTCCGCGGCTGAACATCTCGATGTCCACACGCAGCGCGGAATCGACACGCGCGGCCAGCGGCATACCTTCCGCAAATAATTCTCGCGTTCGCGCGATCAGTTCCTTCATCAGCGAAACATAACGCGCATCGAAACGGTGCGCTACGATGTCGTCCTCCGACAGGCCATGCGCCGCCAGTGTTTCGAGCGGAATGTAAATGCGGCCTTTGTTGAGGTCGCGGCCAACATCCTGCCAGAAATTCGCGAGCTGCAGCGCCGTGCAAGTCGCGCCAGAAAGCTGTTGTCGCTCGGCATCGCGATAGCCGCAAAGATAAAGCACGAGCCGCCCTACCGGATTCGCGGAATAACGGCAGTAGCCGAGCATGTCATTCCACGTGGGGTAGCGATGAACCGTCTGGTCCTGACGAAACGCGATCAACAAATCCGAAAATGGCTCGATGGGAATGTCGCACGCGCGGATGGTCTGCTCGAGCGCGACGAAAACGGGATGCGACGGCCTGCCCGCGTAACAGTCACGTAATTCCTGTTCCCAACCGGCGAGCAACTCGAGAGCCCGCGCGGGCTCGGAAATTTCATCGCCTAGATCGTCGGCCCAGCGGCAATACGCGTACAGATTGTAAAAATGTTGATGGAGCCGCTTGGGAAGCAACCACGAAGCCACATTGAAATTCTCGTAATGATGCGTGGCGAACCAGCGCGTATAGCGTTCGGCTTCCGCGACCGGACAGCCGGGCGGCGGAACGCCTCTCGAGATTTCGAGTTCAGCGGGAATCTGCATGACGTCCGGCCGGCCGCCGGAATTCCTGGCGCGGCCTGGAGATCTCCGAGCGGAGAAAAACAGCTATGGAATCACCGCGACTTTCATTTCGCCGTTGCGATTCTTCATGTGCTCAAACATTTTCGGCAGATCGGTGAGCGGAATTTCCGCATTGACAAAATCGCTCGAGCGAATTTCACCGCGCGCAATCGCGTCCAGAGCTTCGCGGATGAAACGCGGCGAATGGTGGAATGTGGATTTAATCGTGATCTCCGAATAGTGCAGCGCGTTCGGGTCCAACTGGACCAGCGTGCCGCGAGAGCAGCCGCCAAACAGGTTCACGGTCCCGCCGCGACGCACCATCTGCAAAGCCCATTGCCACGTCATCGGCGTGCCCACCGCCTCGATCACCGAATCAGCTCCACGGCATCCTTCCGTCAAATCCCGCACAGCCTTCGCTGGATCGGTCAGGTCGGTGGCGATAAATGCCGCGCGTGCGCCGAACTTTTCCGCGGCGCGAACCTGATTGGGGCGCTTGGCGAGGGCGATCACATTCACGCCACGCCCGGCCAGGATGCGGATGAACTTCAATCCGATGGGGCCGCAACCGATCACGACCGTCGTGTCGCCCGGTTGTATGCCAGTTTCATGAATGCCTCGCAACACGCAGGCGAGCGGTTCAACCATGGCCGCATCCTGAAACGAAACATGTGCGGGGATTTCAAGCATGTTCTGGCGGACGATGCGACCGGGAATGCGGATGTACTCCGCGTAGGCTCCATTGTTGAAGAGCAAATCCTCGCAGAGATTGGTTTGCCCTTTGCGGCAGAATAAGCAGACGTTGCACGGCGCGGAATTTGACGGAACGACGCGGGCTCCGACTTTCAATCCACCATTCACATCCGAGCCCAGCGTTTCGACAACGCCGGCAAGTTCGTGCCCGAATACGGCCGGCGGCGTGATCATTCGCGCGTGATATCCCCGCTTCCAGACTTTCAAGTCCGTCCCGCAGGTCAACGCTACTTTCACGCGGATGAGCGCTTCGTCCGCCGCGAGCGTGGGAATGACCACATTCTCGATTTTTAAATTCTCGCTTCCGTACAGGACTGCCGCGATCATGTGACCATTGCTTCGATTATTATTTTCGGTTCTTATCAAGGCTGTATCACCACTTTCAAAGAATCGCTAATAGGATGAGCAGCTAGTTCCAGAGCCCGATTCATGGCCTCCAGGGGAAATTGATGAGTTATGAGTTCGCGTACCGGCAATTGTCGCGAAAAAATCAGACGCGCCGCGTGTTCCTGACGATCCACAGCGGCGCTATAACTACCTAGGATTTCTTTTTCTTCGACGCCGACAGCCGCCGCCGGAAATTCGATCCGCATCTCCGGATCATTCTGGGCAAATAATAGGATGCGTCCGCCGGGCCTGGCGGTAGCCAGGGCGTCGGCTAGCGCGGCCGGCATCGGCACAGCCACAAGGACCACGTCGGCGCCGCGGCCGTCGGTACGCGATCGAATTTCGTCCGCAATTCGCGCGTTGCGAGGATCGAGCGCCATGTCAGCGCCCAGTGACAAACTTTTCGCTCGGCGTTCCGGCATCGGATCGCTGCCAATCACAAACGCGCCCGCCAGTTTTGAAAGCATCATCAGGAGCAGCCCAATGGGTCCCTGCCCCATGATCAATACAGTTTCTCCAGGCGAGACACGGGCCTTTTCGATAGCCTTGATGCACGTATTTGCCGGCTCGATAAAGGTGGCTTCCTCAAAGCTGATTTCGTCTGGAATCGCCAGCATGCCGCGTTCGGCGACCCACGGCATCGCTTTCACGTACTGAGCGAATCCGCCACCGTTGGGATCAAATCCGGCCGTCAAACCAGTCCTTTTGTAAAGGGCGCATTGCGAATGCAGCCGCCGTTCGCAATAGAAGCAGGAGCCGCAGGGAATGTGATGAAAACTCATGACCCGGTCACCGAGCTTCCAGCGGCTTACTCCCGCGCCTAATGCGACGACCGTCCCGGAAACCTCGTGCCCGAAAATCTGCGGAGCCGCGACAAAACCGTGCTCGATCTTCTTGATGTCTGTTCCGCAAATTCCGCACGCGGCCACGCGGATCAGCACTTCGCCTTCGGCGATCCGCGGCACCGGAACGTCTTCGACAACGATATTCTTTTTGCCCCGGTAAACAGCCGCGCGCATCGTGGCGGGAATAGCCTGCGCCAACAGGGGGGTGTTTTCGAGAATGGTCCCGGTACGGCTCATTGCGCGGCCACCAGGCCCGGTTCGATTGGAATCAACCGATCGCCAAGAGTGCCGGTGTAAATGTCCAGAAAATCCGCGAGGTGGCGGGCAGCAATGCGGCAATCGCGCGCCAATGCAAACAGCGCAGGCACGCCGGACGGATGGCGCAACATCTGTGCGGCAATGCTGGCAATGCGGATTTGTCCGCGCGCATCGCGCGCCCGTTCAAAATCGTAAGGCAAATCGAAATCCACAGTGTCGCTGATAGACCGAATGGCCACCGCCGGTACTCCATGCCGCGCCGCTTCCGCCAAAATTGTGTAGCTTTCCATTTCCACAGCTTCCGCCTGCCTGCCGAGCCGCAATTTTTCTACCGCGCGTGCGACCAGTGTTCGCGAAGTCGCGAACCGCTCCACCTGGCGCGCTCCGCAATCCACCGCCGTCGATAGCAACTCAGGATGACTCGCGACTGCCACAGGTTCGCCAACTTCACTGACCAGCCGGGCAGCGACAACATCACCGGGACGGTATCCGCTTTGCAGAGCTCCGGCCAATCCGGTCGAGATACAAATATCCGGCCGGTCCAGCAACATTTGGCGCGCCGCTTCCAGCGCGTGCGTCTGCCCCATGCCGGTAAGCACAGCGCGAACGCTGGCCCCGCCGAAATTCGCCTCAAAGCGCGGCCAATCGCCGGGCAGCCGCCGGAATTTCCGGCGATTCCGCCACGGCGTGAATTCGGCCTTGACCGCGAAGGTGACCAGGATATTCATCAATTCCGCTATTCCCTTAAGCAGCATGCGCACGCGCCACCGCATGAGCGCCCCGCGCTGCCACATATCCGTTGTTTTCGTACCACCCAACCGCGCGCCCGAGAGCTTCTTCAATCGGCCCGTGAGCGAAACCAAGTTCGCGCGCGGCTTTCGATGCGTTGACAAACATTCTGTGCCGCGCCATGCGCACGCCTTCCAGCGGAATCTGCGGCTCGCGGCCCATCAGGGAGGAGACCACCGCGTCAACGCCCGCCGCGACATACGCCACGGCGTGTGGAAATTTCCATCGAGGCGCGCGCAGCCCGCTGATCGCCGCGAGCATATCGAGAACTTCCTTAAGCGTCAGATTTCGCCCGCCCAGGATATACCGCTCGCCAACGCGTCCGCGTTCACCGGCAAGTAAGTGCCCCGCAGCGCAGTCCTCCACAGGAACAAAGTTCAAGCCCGTATCCACGTAGCCCGGCATACGCCCGTTCAGAAAATCAACGACGATCTTTCCCGTCGGCGTCGGTTTCCAGTCGCCCGGTCCCACTGGCGTAGTCGGATTGACGATCACCACGGGCAAACCCGCTTCGGCCGCGCGCATCGCGCACTGCTCGGCTTCAAATTTCGAGCGTTTGTAGTGGCCGATCATTTCCTCGACGGACGACTGTGTCGATTCATCGGGCAATCCATCTTTGCGCGGAACAGCAATCGTCGCGACCGTGCTGGTATATACGAATTTTTCCACGCCCGCTAGCCGCGCGGCCTCGAGCAAATTGCGCGTTCCTGTCACATTGGATTCGTAGATCTCCCGCGGGTTGCGCGCCCATAGACGGTAATCTGCCGCAACGTGAAATACTCGAGTGACGTCCGCCAGGGCTCGACCGAGCGACGCAGCATCCCGCAAATCTCCGACGAAACGTTCGGCCTCCAATCCATCGAGGGCTCGCAGATCACTCGATGGACGCACCAGGACACGCACTCGTTCGCCGCGCGCTGCAAGCTGCCGCGCTACGTGGCTCCCAAGAAAGCCTGTGGCCCCGGTGACCAGGGTCTTCATAGCACTCGCAGTCTCCCGTCGGAAGAAACCAAATCCGTGTTTGG
>JAOAPW010000169.1 GCA_025463105.1 Candidatus Acidiferrum typicum
CCGATCGCGTTTGCCGGCAGCGGCGAGCGGCTGGAAGATCTGGAGCCCTTTCATCCCGAGCGCGTCGTGTCGCGCGTGCTGGGGATGGGCGACGTGCTCTCGTTGATCGAGCGCGCCGAGCAGACTGTGGACATGAAGCAGGCAGCCGAGCTCGAGCGCAAGCTGCGGCGCAGCGAGTTCACTCTGGAGGATTTTCGCGACCAGCTGCGTCAAATCCGCAAGATGGGGCCGCTCGAACAAGTGCTGGGTATGCTGCCGAAAATCGGACCGCTGGCAAACATGCCGAAGGACGTATCGGTTGACGAATCGCGGCTGAAACGCATCGAGGCTATCGTCAATTCGATGACAACGTCCGAGCGCAACGATCACAGTTTGATTGACGGCAAACGGCGCAAACGAATCGCGCGTGGCAGCGGCACGTCCGTGCAGGAAGTAAATCAGGTCCTGAAGCAATACCTGCAGATGCGCCAGATGATGAAGCAGTACGGCGCGCTCGCCGCCCAGGGCCGTCTCAAAGGCCTCGGCAAGCTTAAAGGGGCGTAGTGATTTTCAGCGCGCCGTTCGAGACCAATCGCGACGAATAATTCCGGGAGCTAGCTTTTTGGCGGCGCTTTGGAAGCTGGTGCAGGCGTCGCGGTGGATTGCTTGGCAATCACCATGCCGGCAATTTTATCGTAGGTGGCCTGGGGAAGGATTTTCTTACGCACCAGGTCCGTCTTCATCTTGTAGGGACGCCCGTCGATTATTTTCTGAGCGTACGTGTCGCCGATTCCCGGCAATGCCTGTAACTCGTCCTTTGTGGCGGAATTCAAATCCAGAGGTTTCGCCTTGCCGGCGGCTGCAGCCGAAGGGGGTGTTTTGGCGGGGGCCTTGCTTGGCGTTTGCCCCAGTGTTCCGCTTGCCAGTGCCAGGAAGGCGCAGGCTATCCACCCACAAAGTGCCATCCTTGATTTCAGAGTCATGAAATATCTCCTTGTCCAGATTCGCTCGTAACATCTCGCGGCGAAGTGTTCGGCCTCCCGTTTGAAGCGCCGACGGCCCTGATTTTATCACTTGTGGCGCAGGTCGATTCAAGTTGAATGGGAGCCGGCTCCCAGCCACAGCATCGTTTTAGATTGGAATTGGGTTCAGGGCTCTATTGTGTTGCAGGGCTATCGGAAAGGGGCCGAACCAGCTATAATCCTGACAGGAGGAAGTCTTCGTGCTGGCAATTCGTCTCGCTAGATTTGGCAAGAAAAAGCAACCGTTTTACCGGGTTGTGGTATTGGATAAACGCAAACCGCGCAATGGGAGGACTGTCGAGGTTGTAGGAACGTACGATCCGCTGAAGAATCCGGCGGAGATCAAGCTGGACGCTGACCGCATCAAGTATTGGATCGGATGCGGAGCCCAACCCAGCGATACAGTTCGAAGCTTCCTGCAAGCCCAAAAAATCGCCTGAGCTCCGTTTAGGGAAGCACGGCAGCTCGGGAAGATTCCGCCTGGCCCACGGGATCCATACAACTTGAGTGTTCGAGTTGCACCCTCGAATACGAGTGGTGGAGGGCCCCATGAAGGACCTTGTTGAAGCGATAGCGAAAGCTCTGGTAGATCATCCTGATCAAGTTCAGGTTCGAGCAGTTGAGGGCGAGCAGGTCACCGTTCTGGAATTGCGCGTTCATCCCGAAGATCTTGGTAAAGTAATTGGTAGACAAGGTCGCACGGCGAAATCCATGCGCACGATCCTGGGCGCGGCGGGAATGAAACTCCGCAAGCGCCTTACACTCGAAATTCTCGAATAGAGTGCCCGCAGAAACCTTTACCGGAATTACTCTGGCGCGAATTCTGCGCCCCCGCGGCTTGCGGGGCGAATTGGCCGCGGAAATCCTGACTGATTTTCCCGAACGACTGCCCGACTTGCGTGAGGTATGGCTCGCCGACGGTCGAAGTGCGCCCCGCCGCACCAAAGTTCGCCGATGCTGGCTTTCGCCGAGCCGTGGCGGCCAGGCCATCTTTCATTTTGACGGAATTGAAAATGCGGAAGCCGCTGAACGCTTGCGCGGATGTGAAGTGCAGATCCCGCTTGAAGAGCGCGTGAAACTCGATCCGGGAAATTATTATGTCGGCGAGCTGATCGGATGCGAAGTGTGGGAGTCAGGCGCCGCGGCGGCAATGGGCGCGGTTCGCGATGTGGAATTTCCTGGCGGCGTTCCCTTGCTGGCTGTGGAGACGCAGGAGGGCGAAGTTCTGGTCCCGCTCGCCGCTGAATTTTGCGTTCGCATCGACGTGAACGCAAAACGCATCGAAGTTGCGCTCCCCGAAGGATTACGGGATTTGAATCGCACCTGAGTCCTGCTGCGGTACACTGTGCCAGCCATGCAGTTCGACATCATCACGATTTTTCCGGATTTCTTTGCCGGTCCGCTCGATTACGGAATCGTGCGGCGAGCGCGTGAAGCGCGGTTGATGGATGTGCGCGTTCATGATTTGCGCGCCTACGCGCACGACCGCCATCGCACCGTGGACGACCGCCCGTTCGGCGGCGGCGAAGGCATGGTGCTGAAACCGGAACCGTTGTTTGAAGCTGTGGAATCGTTGTTGGGTGATGAAGTTCAACCCGGAAACTCCGGAGACGAGCGGGAACGCATACTTGATCGCGAGATTGTAGGGGCACGGTTCACCGAGAACGTTCTCCGTGAACGGCATGCTGTGCCCCTACAAGACGCAGCGACACCCATTAATTCCCAGCGATCGGACGCCAACCAGGCCATTGTCACGCAGGCAAACACGGCCGTCGTTCTTCTCTCCGCGTCCGGAAAATTATTTCGTCAGGAAACCGCACGGCGCTTTGCGCAGCTCGATCGCATTATCCTGCTTTGCGGACGCTATGAAGGCGTAGACGAGCGAGTCGCCGAACATCTGGCGACCGATGAACTCTCCATCGGCGACTACGTTCTCTCAGGCGGTGAGCTGGGAGCCGCGCTGATCGTGGATGCGGTAACGCGCTTGCTTCCAGGCGCACTCGGCAACGAAGATTCCTCCATCAACGAATCATTTAGCGCAGTGGATGCGGGCGCGATTTCCGCCGCGCAGGCCACGAATCACGAATCACCCTTCGTCTCTACTCAAGGCGAGCGAATCACGAGTCACGGTCTTCTCGACTTCCCGCACTACACGCGTCCCGCCGAATTCCGCGGCTGGCCCGTGCCTGAAATTCTGCTCGGCGGAAATCATGAAGAGATTCGCCGCTGGCGCCGCGAAAGAGCGCTCGAGAAAACGAAGCGGAATCGCCCGGATTTGTTGGGAGTCGAATAACAAAAGTGCGGGAAACAGATTTGACAGAAGTAAATAAGCAGCGCCCAGGGCAATCCGCGTTTCACAACCGGATTGCCCCTGAGGCTTTTTATTTTCTTACCAGGTCAACTTCAGCGCGAACTGAATTTGCCGGGACGTTGTATTAGTCAGCGTAAACACGCCGGCGTTACCACTCACCTGTCCAGTGGGGTCCATGATGGCCCTGTTGTCGTTGGGAGATGTGAAATTGGGCCGATTGAAGATATTAAACACCTCCGTTCGGAATTGCGCTTTGAATGATTCCGAAATCTTCGTGATCGGAATATTTTTGAAGAGGGAAAAATCCATATCGATGAGCCCGGGTCCAATCAGACCGTTCCGTCCGGAAGTCCCAAGTCGATTGCCGGTGGGGAGAGCGAAGCACTGTAGTTTGATGTACCCGTTGGCATTCTGGGGATTGACAGGGTTATCGCAGCCCGGCTTGTTCGTCAGGTCGGGATACTGAAACGGGTCGGTATTATTCTCCCCGAGTGGGTCTCCGGAAACGAGCACGGTAAAAGGAGTGCCGGACTGAATCGATAAGATGCCCCCTGCTTCCCAGTTGCCGAGAATTGCCCGGGGAAGAGCTCCGAAAGAAGCGCGCGTGGGGATGTCCCACACATAATTCAGCGTCAGGTTGTGCCGCTGGTCCTGATCGGAGAGTGCGCGCCTGCACCGCTCACAGAACCAAAGCAGCGTGGATATTGAATTCCGGAAGGGATCGGAAGCAACCGAGCCGCCGCCGTCATCGATATTCTTGGACCAGGTATAAGAACTCTCGATCTGGAAGCCATGGCTCATGGCTTTTTTGAATTGGACTTGAAGCCCGTTGTAATAATAATTTCCGTCGAAAATCGCCATCTGAGTGCGGCCCATAAACTGGTTGAATACAGGCCACGGACATCCGCTGGGCCCGGTGGTACTAGCAGCTGAGCCATTTGAACAGGTGGGCGAAGGCAGCAACGTCGCCGGAGGAGCCGTGTTCGGAGTCGGCCAAACATACCCTAGCGGCGTCAGCGTGGGATAAACCATGTTGACATCGTCCGCCTGGAAACGCATGTGCCTTCCACGCGCGCCCACGTAGCCGACCATCAATGAAGTGCCTGCGCCGAGCTGGCGCTGAATATTTAAGTTCCACTGCATTACGTAGTTACGCTTGGGGTCGAATTGCATAACGTAGAAGCGGCTGCTCTGACTGTTCTGAGCCTGACAAAAAGCCCCAGAGTTAGGAGAAGTAGAGCAATTCGCATTTGGAACGTAAGGGGTCAATAAACCGGTCGCGCTGTATGCAATGTCGAATGGAAAGGAACCGTCTACTCCGCTTCCCATTTCGACTGGCAGAGGAAGCACGTCAAACAATCCGAAGCCCCCGGCGACAGAAGTCTTGCCGTTCTTGAATGGGTCCCACGCAAAACCGACGCGAGGCTCAAAATTCCTTTTCGTCGGGTTCATGATGTACGGGCTGCCTGTGTGGACCGGGTAGCCCGGGTCGCCCGGTTTGAGGCTGCTCAGTACGCGCAGATTCGAAAGCTTGCCGCTGGCCTCGGTAATGATGCTAGCCATTTCGTACCGCAAGCCCCAGTTCACGCTAAGGTTCGGCCGCACGTGCGTGTCATCCTGGAAGTAAGCGCCGAAAATTGTTTGCCGGACTCCTCGCCCCGTTACCGTGCCTGGCACGTCCGCATTGATATCAGCTGCTCGGTTGGTCAGGAAGTCTGACAAACCGGTATCGTTGTTGCCGTTCCCATTGAATATCAGTTGGCCGCCGGGGAAGTCCGCGCCGAACGTGTTCCCACGAAGCCGTTCGACGTTGACGCCAAACTTCATGGAGTGGATTCCCTTGGTATAAAACAAATTGTCGTACGCCTGAATCGAATTCCAATGAAATTTGAAAGGAGCCGCTACATCCAGGCCACCAGAATAGCCGGCGAGGTTGTCGGATCCGATGACGATATTGCCCATGGTGCTTCCAGGAACAAAACCAAGGCTCTGGTCAGCGGCAGCGGGGTTGATCGCCGTGGCGCCGGAAGGAGATTCCACGTTGTCACGATTGAAACCCACACGGACGGAATTGAGTAAACTGGCCGTAATGACGTGGTTTTCTTCTATAGCCACCATTTGGCGAAGCATGGGGTTGTGAAGGAGCTTGGTCTGGTACTCGTCGGGTTCGCTTTGCGATGCTTTGTCGAAGAGATACGTGGTGAAGATGCGGTCTTTGTCCGAAAAGTTATGGTCAGCCCGGATTGTGAAAAAATTCTCTCGTGTGATTTGAAATGCCTGAAAGCCGAATTGTCCTGAATTGCTTCCAGCTGGAACGGGCTGATTCGGCAGAGGGATGAGATTGCTGCTCAGAAGTTTTGCGATGCCGGGGTCCACCGTCAGCTGACACTGATTCGTGGTGCCGATTTGGGTGCAGCCATCGGGCGGGCCAATAAGGGCCTTGTTCGAATCGACTGCAGTGGGATCATAGAAAAGCGTTCCGTTGCGCGCGGCTAGCGTAGGCACGTTTTGAAGGCTCGTGCTGCCGAGCCCCTGGCTGACTCCTTCATAATCTCCGAAGATGAATGTCTTGTCTTTTTGAATCGGTCCGCCGGCCGATCCCCCGTATTGATTGCGTCGAAAAGGTGGAATCACCGGAGGGTCGAAGAAGTTGCGGGCATCGAGCGCGCTGTTGCGAATAAACTCGTAGGCGCTGCCGTGAAACTGGTTTGTTCCCGTCTTGGTGATCGCGCTGATTACGCCGCCGGAAGTTCGTCCGTATTCGGCGGCATAGTTTGTCGTCAGGATGGAAAACTCCGCCACTGCGTCGGTACCAAGATTTCCTCCCAACACACTCCCCGGTCCCGCGTTGGCATAGTCATTGATGTTGACGCCATCGAGCATGTAATTATTTTGCTGCGGGCGGGCGCCTGAGATGGTCAACTCCAAGCCCAAACCGCGCTTCACTCTGTCCCCGGCATTGATCGGCGGCTGATCTTGCGAAAGATGTACGCCAGGCTGCAAGGTCGCCAGATCGGTCCACGAACGGCCGTTCAGCGGAAGCTCGGCAACCGTCGTACTGTCGTTAATTCCACCAATGGTTGCGTTGGCCAGGTTCACCGTCGGAGCCTCGGCGTTTACTTCGACCCTTTGCACAGCCATTCCAGGCTTTACGGTAAAATTGAGGACGAGTTCCTGTCCGACGTTCAGCGTGACTCCGCTGCGCACATCGGTGTTAAAACCGCCGGCTGCAACGGTAATCTCGTAAGGGCCCGGCTGCAGGTTGGGCACCGTGTAGAGTCCCGAGCCGTTCGTGACCGTCATCCGGGTGATTCCGGTAGCGACGTTCTTGATGGTGACGTCCGCATTTGGAATAACGCCCCCGGTGGTGTCCGATACAGTGCCCGAAAGGGTTGCTCCGACTACCTGCGCTGATAGCTGGGCCGGCAGGCCGAGTTGAACTGATATTGCCAAAACCAGAATATAAGTTGCGATTTTCAAGTTTCGTAGATATTGACTCAATGGACGCCACCCCTCTTTCGATTCGATCGAATATTCGTTTCGAGATCGACCCCGTGAGAACGGTCGGCAAATGTACTTGAAATAGATTTTGCCGGAGATGTCGCTGCGGCCTGGCAGGAGTGACATCAGAACTTCTCTATACTGAATGGGCGATTTGTGACCCGATCAACGCCCCGACCCCATTGCATCTTTGCGGAGAACCATACTTCCGCTGACAACAAGTGTCAAGGTCGAAAAGTCTTTGCAAATTCGTGTTATACACTCGATCAATAAACCTGATTTATGATTTCGTAAACGGAAAATCAGCAGGTTCAGTCCAGGACGGACTTAAGCTCAGATTGCCGCGCTTTTGAATTCGACTGCACGTCGCATTACGGCGAAGAATTCAGCGGTGAATAACGAGATACGGCTCCATTGCCTTCATCGGGTTCGAAGAGCCACACATCGCGATTCCGGAAATAGCTGAGCAGGGGAGTAACATCTACTCCAGGTATTTCTCGCGCCCAGACGGTTTTGGCGTGATCGATATCCGCGCCGTTATACACATATTCTTCACCCGAATTGTGATCTTTCGCGTAGCGCACCAGGACGAGGTGTGACCCCGGCAAAGCGGCCAGCTGCTGCTCAACCGGCCGCCGGAAGGGCTCCGCCAGATCTTCCACGATGGGGTAATCATCGGGATGCAGATTTGCCTCGAGCACGCAAATTTGCAGCAGCACCAGAACAAGAAATGCGAATTCGCAGAACGAAATTGCTAAAGATCGTCCTGCCGCAGGCATGATGCGCGTAGATACCAGCCTGAAAATCGTGAGCGCGCACAGCGTCGCGGCCAGTACGATTAGATAATGCCTGTGAAAAAAATCGAAATGTGAATTCGATTTGGACATCATGGCGTGGACGAAATAAACCGGTCCGATTAATAAGCTGAAAAGCACGATCATCCGCGTCAAGGCAATGCCGATGGCGTGTCCGCGAAAACGCCAGCCTCGCATTCGGCGCATCCCCAGCATCAACAGCAAAAATGTGGTCGCTGCGAGCGGTGCGGCGTAATGCGCATGATAAAACACAACGACCCAGAGTCCGATCGCCGAGAGCGCAGCCTGCAACAGCAACAAGCGAATCTTGCGGTCACCCAGCAACCAGGGAAGCGCTAGAAACGGAATCGAAAGCGCCGGCCCGAGAAAAAACTGCCAAAACTCCGTGGCCTTCCACCAAAAGTGGCCAACCGCTTGATCCCACCCGGGTTGATAAAGGCTGGGCATGTAATTGTTATAGAAATCGTCGAATTGCGGATTGGCGTAGGTGCGCCGCGGCTGATCGTGGTCCCACAGAAATACGGGAGTGGTGAAGTACATTCGCTGCTCGATGAAATGAGGAAAAACGATCGGGCTTCCGGTCACGCGCGAGTTGTAATACCCAACGAATCCGACGATGCAGAGAAGTATCACGGCGATCGGCGCGAACACGCGTCTTAAGGGCGCAGCCTGCGCGGGATTCTGGCGCCGCAAAATCCACAACAGAAACCCCGCAGTTAGCGGAAGACAAAAAATGAATCCTTCGACGGGGCGGCTGATTGCGAGAATTGCCGCGCCCAACCCAAAAACAGCAGCGTCGCGAGACCTGCGAAATTTAAGTATTCGCGGCAGCGCGCCCAACACCATTGCCGCGCCGGTTGCGGCCACGGCGCCACCCCAATAACTATTCATCCAGTAGCTGAACAGACCGAGCCGCAGGAAAACCAGGACGCCGCCAACCAGCGCCCATTCCGGCGGCATCCAGCCCTGGAACATCCAGGTCATCGCCACGCACATCGCGGCTGTACTCAGAAGGACTCCGATCCAGGGATTACCCAATAATTGCCCGATCGCGAGCATCGTCCCCTGAGCCGGAGGATACATGGAGGCATAACTTGGGTGCTGGATGACGTGAAAGGTATCTAAAAAAAACCACATGGGATGAGGAAGGTTTACCAACCGCCCGCGGGCAAATGTATCGCCTGCGAGCAGGTAACTAAATTCGTCGTGAATCTTTGGTTGCGGCACGGGCATCCACGGAAGCAGCGCGAGGCGCGTAATAATCGTCGCTGAACCAATCGCCGCCAGTGAGGCCCATTTGTGTCTTGCGAACTGAGAAAACTTTTTTTCAATCAAGCTGAAAAGAGGCTCAGCCAATCCTGGCATCGGCCAGGCCATGCCGAAACAAATTGCGAGAACAATCCAATCTATTATTTGCACAAGAGTTCGTCTGTTTGATCCCGCCACCAGAGTAACACGACGGCGCCTTTCCCTTCCGGCACGTACGAGATACAGATCGCTATGTATGAAACTACACCGATTGCTTGATAGCCGCTGTCAATCCCTTCGTCTATTTTTACTCAGTTATGACAAACTACTCAACGAAACGCCACTTGCCGTGAAACGCGATAAGCTAACTTTACCGAGACGCAGCGCCCCACAAAAAGGCCAGACGCTTGAGGACGGCGCGCTTCGCTGTCGCCAGAAATTCTTGAGGTTTTTCCCCGCCGGTTTTTACGACGATAAATATATTGCGTGGGAGCGTGAGTATAAATGGCAGGCTCATCAAAGCTGGGAGCAGGAGCTGAACCGCGACGAATTTCGCAGCCTTTTAATCGAGGGTCAGTACATGGAAATTGCCGACCGGGCCGTACGAATCGAGTCTCGTACGAATCTTCTGTTTTCATTCGAGAAGATGGCGCTACGGGATGCAGTCAGAGCGATTGCTGGTGCTTGCTCCTTCGCAACGGGCCTTTACGATTTTTTACATGGCCGTGACGACGACGAGAAAAAGTTTGATCGCTGGTGCTCGGTTCTGGCTAAGTTGCCTCGAAAGAAGACTCGAGTGTTGACCTGGCCTCTGGCAACGGTTTTTGGGTTTATTGCAATGCCTGAGAAACATATATTTTTCAAACCGGATGTCACCCGCGAAGCTGCGAGACAATACGGCTACCCATTTGAATATAAATCCACTCCCACATGGAATATCTACGAGAATCTCTTAAAATTTGCGGCCGTCATTCGTCGGGATTTACGAGACCTGAAACCCAGAGACTTGATCGACATACAATCATTTATCTGGGTTCAAGGCTCGGATGAATTCGACGAATAGTGTGAGAGAACATCACTTCAGTGCTTCTTGGTGAATATCGACTTCGGGATCATCATGTGCACGCCATCGTTCTCATCGACGAGTTGGGTGATGTGCAGATCGGCGGCGACGCTCGCCAGCATG
>JAOAPW010000176.1 GCA_025463105.1 Candidatus Acidiferrum typicum
CTTCAGGAAGGCAGGATTCAACTGGCAATGCCAGCCTGAAGGCCGGCACTACAACCGCGACCTAAGAATAGTAACGAACAATCCACTCCGCCACGCAGCAGGGCTTCGCAGAATCCTTGCACTCCACCGAAACGCCGAACACCGCTTCGACGCCGTCGGGAAGATCCTTCAAGGATTGCAGTGTGACGCGCGCGCGAATTTCCGATCCTGCGCGAACAGGAGCAGGAAAGCGAACCCGATTTAATCCGTAGTTGACGCTCAAGCGAACGTCACGCGGAATTTGAATCGCCTGCTTGATGAGATAGCTCAGCAAGGAAAGCGTTAGAAAACCGTGCGCGATCGTGGCGCCATACGGCGAATCACTTCGGGCGCGTTCAGGATCGATGTGAATCCACTGGCGGTCTTCGGTCGCTTCGGCAAATTGCCGAATGCGTTCCTGCGTGACGAGAAACCAGTCAGTCGCGCCGATTTCGCGACCAACGAAATCTTTTAGCGATTCTAATGTTTCCAGCACGATGGGCGGCATGGCGTTCTCCAGCGGACTTTCATGTACGTTTGTTGTAGCCCGCGTCTTAAAGACGCGGGGATTTTCCTTCCAATTGGCAATCAAACCCTCACCTCTAGAGAGGTGAGCTACAAATGCGGAGCGGCAACGTTCAATCTTGCGCCGGTGCCTTCGCAAATTTTCTAAGTTCCAGTTTGGCGATTGCCTCGAGGTGCACTTCGTCGGGACCATCCGCCAGTCGCAGAGTGCGGGTATGCGCCCACGCTTCCGCCAGAAATGTGTCCTGCGAAACGCCGGCCGCTCCGTGAGCCTGAATCGCCCGATCGAGCACTTGCAGAGTAACGTTTGGCGCAACAACCTTGATCATCGAAATCTCAGCTCGCGCCGCTTTATTTCCGGCTGTATCCATTTTGTAGGCTGCCGCAAGTGTCAGGAGGCGAGCCTGGTCGATCTCGATGCGCGACTTGGCGATGTCGGCGCGTATCGAGCCCTGTTCTGCAAGCGGTTTTCCAAATGCCACGCGCGATTGCACTCGTTTGCACATTGTTTCCAGTGCACGCTCGGCCACGCCGATGCAGCGCATGCAATGATGAATGCGACCCGGCCCCAAACGCCCCTGCGCAATCTCGAATCCGCGGCCCTCGCCCAGCAACAAATTCGATAGCGGCACGCGAACATTTTCGTAGGTGACTTCTCCATGCCCATGCGGCGCGTGGTCATAGCCGTACACGGTCAGCATCCTGACGATCTTGACTCCCGGCGCATCCATCGGCACCAGCAGCATCGACTGCTGTTGATGCGGCGCTGCCGAGGGATCCGTCTTCCCCATGAAGATAGCGATTTTGCAGCGCGGATCGCCGGCACCCGATGACCACCACTTGCGGCCGTTCATTACGTACTCGTCGCCGCTGCGAACGATGCTGGACACAATATTTCTGGCATCCGAGGATGCCACCGCAGGTTCGGTCATTGCGAAGCACGATCGAATCTCGCCTGCAAGCAGCGGCTTCAGCCAGCGTTCTTTTTGTTCCGGCGTTCCATATCGCGCGAGCACTTCCATGTTTCCGGTATCCGGCGCGGAACAATTGAAAATCTCCGGAGCCATAACGCTGCGGCCCATGGTCTCGCACAATGGCGCGTACTCCAGATTCGTGAGTCCCGCGCCGTGCTCGTCATTCGGCAAAAATAAATTCCACAGGCCCGCCGCGCGCGCTTTAGGTTTCAGTTCTTCCACCACACGCGTTGGAGACCAACGGTTCCGCTCAATTTCGTCCTGGAAGCGCCGCTCGTTTGGATAGACGTGCTCCTCCATGAAGCTCTGCAAGCGCTTCTGGAGATCTTTCACCTTGCCGTTGAATTCAAAATCCATGTTTGGCGCGAAGCCGCGTCATTATATAGAATGCGAATCGCGTGAGCCAGTATTCTCCCGACTGCAGGCGTCTATGAACCCGGAAATTCGGAATTTCCTGAGAAAACTCGAAGAACGCGCGCGCATTCACGACGCGCGGGAGCCCGAACACTCGCGCAAACTGCTCAATCTCGAACCGGAGACGGCGGAACTCGTCAGTATCTTTGCGCGCAGTTCGCGTGCGCGCCGAATTTTGGAAATTGGCACATCCAATGGATATAGCGCCATCTGGCTCGCTGCTTCAGTGGGCCAGGATGGCGGACGAATCCTCAGCATCGATCGCAGCCTCGAAAAGCATAAGCTGGCGCATGAAAATCTTCTTGCGACAGGACTCCTGCAATACGTGGATCTGCGATTGGGAGATGCTACGGAGGTCATCAAGAATCTTTCTGGGCCTTTTGATTTTGTATTCTTTGATGCCGATAGAACAAGCGCGCCTGACCAACTAACCCTTCTGCTGCCCAAACTTGCTCCACAAGCGCTCGTTTTGGCCGATAACGCGCTTTCACATCCCGAAGAAATTCACGGCTATCTCTCGATGGTAAAAAATCTAAGTCAGTTTCAACACGTTTTGATTCCCGTGGGGAAAGGTCTGAGCGTGGCATTCGCCGATACAAGATAAAAAATGTCCAATGTGAAGCAACGGGCTCGTTGGTTTCAGAGATGAAATGCAATTCCAATATTTGGAGGCGCCATGAAGCGATTTTGCATGATTGCCTTGCTCTGCCTGCTGGCGATGCCCACGTTCGCGCAGGTGGACGTTCCCGATCTTCCGTTCGAATCGGTGCCATTCCTGAAAATTACTCCCGATAGGAACCTGGGCGAGGTCCTCGCAGTGGCCATGAATTCGAAAGGACACCTCGTGGTACTGAATCATCCAGGCACGTCCGCGACCGGCGGCCCGGTCTATGGCAACGCCACGACGAACATTTTTGAATACGATGAAAAGGGTAACTTCGTGCGCGAAATCGCCCATGGCGTTTACGGCCTGGCTTATGCGCACTCGGTCCGATTCGACAAATATGACAACCTGTGGATTGTTGACAAGGCCGCCATGTCCGTCATCAAGTTGAACCCGGAGGGCATCGTCATGATGAATCTGGGACGACGCGACGAAGGCCCGGACGAGCCCCGCTATCGCCATGCGAATCCGCCACCCACTCCTGTGGACGCCATGTTTAACGGATCGACGGACGTTACGTGGGACAATGACGACAATATTTACATCGGCGACGGCTACTTCAATTCGCGTATCGCCAAGTTCGATGAGCACGGCAACTGGATCAAGCAATGGGGCGGGCCGGGCGACGGCGGAGCGCATGCGAACGAAAATCCCGGCAAATTCCGAAATCCGCATAACCTAGGGATCGATCGCGACGGGAATTTGTACGTGGCTGACCGCGGCAACCGCCGCATTCAGGTTTTCGATACCAACGGCAACTTCAAGAAATTTATTTTTTTGAACGCGACCTATGACAAGACGCGTCACCCCGTTCTCGGAGACATGCCTGTTAATCGTCCCGATGAGACCGCGCCGTGGACCATCTGTATTACGAATGGTTCCACTCAATATCTCTACGCTACCGATGCGGAGCCCGGGAAAATCTACAAACTCTCGCTGCCAGACGGCAAAATCCTGGGAAAATTCGGAATCTCCGGCCATGAGATGGGCCAGTTCAATTGGGCTCATGGGCTAGCATGCCCTGCGGAAGATGTCATCTACGTCGCCGACATGAACAACTGGCGCGTGCAGAAATTAGTTACGAAGGGAAGGAAGTGAGCTTGGTAGCACAGACTTCAGTCTGTGTGCTTTTGATTTTGTTTTCTGAAAAGAACAACGGTTCAAATCACGCCTTTCGATCGAAGCTCAGCAATTTCTTCCGAGTCGTGCCCTAACTCGCGCAACCATCGATCCGTATCCTGAGACAATTTCGGCGCAGGATGTTCCGGCCGCACGGGATCGTCGGGAAATTGAAATCCGCCACGCGCGATGTTCTGTGTGCCGTCCGGGTGCTGGAATGTGGTGATGAATTTTCGATCCTGCAGGTGAGCATGCCCCAGAATTTC
>JAOAPW010000185.1 GCA_025463105.1 Candidatus Acidiferrum typicum
CAGAAAGAATAGACAGTGTAGTTCGCTCCACCAATTCCGAGAAAAAACAGGCACACAAAAAACCATTTCAGCGCGTCGTTCTGCAAATAAAAAACGTATCCGAACGTAATTACGATCACCACGCCCAACAACGAATAAAAAATCGCCTGATTGACTTTGCGTCCCAGGCGGTCGGCAATGGCAGGCACGCTCAACGCCCCCAGAATCGTTCCAATCGAAAGTATGGCGGTGCCGTAGGATGCCAGGCGGGCCGCTTCAAACGATGTGTGCCCCGACCTCGCGGCCAGATGCGTGATCGCCGCCGGCACGTAGACGGAGCCGGCCCACAAACCTATGGTGGAAACGAGTTGATACATGAGATTGAGAAATGTGCGCAGACGATATCTCGGTGAAAAAATTTCAAGAAACGTGCGCTTCAAACTCCATTTCTCGCCGCGCGGTCCTCGCCTGGCTTCCCAGCGCGCCGGCTCGATCATACCTTTGCGAATCAAAATCACGAGCAGCGCCGGCACGCCGCCGACGACAAACATCCACCTCCATCCGAACCTGCTGCCCACGAAATAATTCGCCAGCGCAGCGAGAAAAAATCCAAAGTAATAGCCCGTGTGCATCATGCCCGCGCCCATCGTTCGGCGATTCTCCGGCCACTCTTCGGAAATCAACGTTGCGCCCATGGCCCATTCTCCGCCGATGCCAATGCCGGCAAGAAGGCGAAGCGCGGCGAGCATCCAGATATTCGTGGCGAAGGCGCTCAACAATGTAAAAAGCGAAAAGCAAATAATCGTGAGCATCAGAGTGCGGACGCGGCCGAACCGGTCGGCAACCGGCCCCCATAGCAGCGCCATTCCCCAACCAACTAAAAACAGCGCGAAGAGAACGCCGCCGTAATAACCGATATTCGCATTGCTGGCGGGAATTCCGGAACGCGGCAGTAATTCTCGCAGCGCGGGAACCAGAACGAGCGCGTAGATGAACGAATCCATCCCGTCCAGCACCCATCCTCCCCAAGCCGCCCAGAATCCGCGGACCTGATTTCGCGTGAGCGGGATTCGAGTTGTTGTCATTGGGCCGCAGGGAGAACGCAAAAACCGGCGAGGCTGCACCCCATTAAATTAGACACGTCAGAGCACGCGGCTCGATCTGGCTGCATTGCGCTTGGGATAATACCACCGTGAAGAAAAGAATCAGTCCGAACGATGGCCAATTCGGATCAGTGATCGTGCATTCGTCGCGCCAAGTGAAACTTTTCGTGCCCGCCACGAGTAGTAATGTCAGATACAATATTCGGCGTCGGAGATCGCCCGGTATTGGATTGGATGAAAACTACATTGTCAAGGGGGAGGACTGCGTATGGGACATGATCGAAATTCGCGTATGCCGTTAGAGAATGGCGGTATAAATTTCACCCGGCGCGGCCTGTTGCAACGTGCGGCCTGGTTGACCGCCGCCGCAGCCTTTCCATGCGCAGTGAAGCTTGCCGCGGAAGACGTCAGCCCCGTAATGACCGCGCTCAGCAACTACATGAGCGAGGCTCGAAATCGCGAACTCCCCGACAAAGTGCTGCAGGAAACCAAGCACCATATCCTGGACACCATAGCGGCCATGGTCTCCGGGTCCGACTTACCTCCGGGACACCTGGCGATTCAGTTCGCTCGCTCCTATGGTGGCGAAAAGATTGCGACAGTTGTTGCCTCGAATATACTTTGCGGTCCGATTGAGGCGGCCTTCGCCAACGGCGTTCTCGCCCACTCGGATGAAAGCGATGATGACTACAGCGGTGGCGGCGCGCATCCGGGCGCCGCGGTTGTGCCGGCAACGCTGGCGCTTGGCGAGCAATTTGGTTCGAGCGGTATGCATTACGTACGCGCCGTAGCGCTTGGCTATGACATCGGTATGCGATCGTTCAAGGCCCTGGGGCCGAAAATGGTGCTTCGCGACACGCACAATCTCGTGGCAACCTTTGGGGCCGCTGTAGGTTGCGGCTGTCTCGCCAGTTTGAATCCGCAGCAGATGCGCTGGGTTATGGACTACGCCGGTCAGCAGGCAGGCGCCGGAATCGGCGCGTGGCGGCGCGACACCGAGCATATCGAAAAGGCTTTTGTCTTCGCCGGCATGAGTGCCCGCAACGGCGTAATGGCCGCGATGCTGGTTCAATCGGGATGGACAGGCGTCAACGACATTTTTTCGGGACCTGAGAATTTCATGCAATCCTACGCCCCGCAAGCAGACCCGGCAGGCTGGACCGACAAGCTTGGCGAGCGCTACGAAGTGACGCTGACGACCATCAAGAGATGGACGACGGGAGGACCCATCCAGTCACCGCTCGACGCCATGCAACTTATTTTGAAGAAGCATCCGTTTGAGGCGAACCAGGTGAAGCAAGTTGTCGTGCGCGCTGCCACCAGCGCGGCCTTCACGGTGAACAATCGCGAGATGCCCGACATTTGTCTGCAGCACATGATCGCCGTAATGATGATCGACAAAACGGCATCATTCAAAGCGGCTCACGACAAGGCGCGCATGCAGGACCCCGAAGTTCTTCGCCAGCGCGCGAAAGTGCAACTGATCGGCGACGAGGAACTCGAGAAACTTATTCCGAAGCGTGTGGCCATCGTTGAAATTACGCTGAATGACGGAACCACACTTACCGAACGTGTCGAGGCTGTGCGAGGCACTCCGGAAAATCCCATGAACCGCGAAGAGATCGTCGCAAAGGCCCGCGACCTCATGGACCCTGTCCTGGGCGCCGCACAGACGAAGAGCCTGATCGAGAAAGTGCTCGGCCTCGAAAATGTAAAGAGCATTCGCGAATTGCGGCCGCTCCTGCAGAAAGCTTGACGAACTGGTGGGACAGGCACTCTTGCCTGTCCTGCATTGTGGCAGGCATACTCTACCGGACAGACAAGAGTGTCTGTCCTACCGCGACTTCATGACGTGATTTGAGCGAGGATCTCGCGACGGAGGAATGCCGTGACCGCTCGTTTTATAAGTAAGTCAGGAATTTGTGCGGTATTTACAATCGCGCTTGCAACTTTCTTTCCGCCGCCATCCAACGCACAGAATAATGTGCCGCGCTACGAAGTCGATCCCTCCTGGCCAAAACCCTTGCCCGATCGTTGGGTCACCGGAGAAATGGGCGGCGTGTGTGTCGATTCCCAGGATCACGTATTCATCGCCCAGCGCGTAAGCGACGTCGGCGGCATGGACGGGCACCTGGAAGGTTTGACCAATGACGAGCTGAACGCCGGACAAGCTGCGCCTCCTATCATTGAGTTTGATACCGAGGGGAAGGTTGTTAACTCCTGGGGGAATGCGAGCCTGCTTCCGAAGGATCTTCACGGCTGCGCGATTGACACCCAGGGCCACGTGTGGCTCGATGGATCCGAGGACGGCATCGTCCAGGAATATTCGCATGATGGCAGAGAACTTCTGCTGCAAATCGGAAAACGCGGCGTCTTCGATTCCTCGGACGGCACCGTCATGGGCACAGCGTTAAATTCGAGCACGTCGCAGTTTTTCAGAGTGTCGGAAATCGGATTCGATCCGCATAATGGCGACATTTACGTCGCAGATGGGCATGCCAAAGGACGCGGCGGAAATAATTTTCGCGTCGTGGTGTTTGATAAGAGCGGGCACTACTTGCGCCAATGGCCATTGCACCGCTCGCCTGAAGAAGTGGGCAAAGCGGCCGCGCCAACGATACATTGCGTTCGCGTGAGCAATGATGGCCTGGTCTATGTATGCGACCGGTGGATGAACCGCCTTCAGGTCTTCGACACCAAGGGTAATTTTCAAAAAAACATGCCGTTCAGTTTTAAAATTTGGACTCCCGTTCCCGCGAATGGAACCGGATCGAGGAAAGATGCGATGCAGGTGGGATCGTGTTCCTCTGTAGAGTTTTCCCGCGACCCAGGCGAGAAGTACATGTTCATTATTAACGAGATTGATGAGGAAATTGACGTCGCGGACCGCGCCACCGGGCAGGTCCTCGGCAGTTTTGGCCGCCCGGGTCACCAGGTGGGTGAGTTCATGCATGCGCACACCATGGCGCTGGACTCCAAGGGCAACATATATGTTGGTGAGTCCGTCGATGGACGCCGCGTGCAGAAGTTCAAGCTTGTGGGCAGCCACTGATTGCTGAATTGTTCCTGAAGAATTAAAATCCCTACCCTCGCTGAAACCCGCGAGGATGTGGCACCCAAATCAACTTCCAAAATCATTCTAGATTCAACTCCGGCGGCTGAGTATCCGCAACAAGGAGGAAGAGATGCCCCGAAAATTGTGGCGCCTCACGATCGAGCGAATCATCTGGATATTCTGTATTAGCTTGATTGCCGTCACGACGCCGGCGCAGTCAAATTTGAGCGGTGTGATCGACATCCACGCCCACGCCGATCCCGATAGCATGCCGCGCTCCATCGACGCCATCGCCCTGGCACAGCTTGCCAAGCAGCGGGGCATGCGTGGCATGGTCCTGAAAAATCACTACGAATCGACGGCCGCGCTGGCCTACATCGTACGCAAGGAAGTGCCGGGGATAGAAATTTTCGGCGGTATCGACTTGAACCTTACCGTAGGCGGAGTAAATCCAGCCGCTGTCGAGCGCATGGTGCTGATGAAGGGCGGCTGGGGAAAAGTCGTCTGGATGCCCACGTTCGACAATGAAAATCAGGTCAAATACGACAAGCAAAACCGCCCGTTTGTTTCGATTTCCAAGGATGGCCATTTGCTTCCGGAAG
>JAOAPW010000191.1 GCA_025463105.1 Candidatus Acidiferrum typicum
GCCCGGACCGCGCCTCGACCCACTCTCCGTTAATGAAATTTTTGTGAAACTTGGGAACGGCGACTGTTGCCATATTTCCTCCTGAAGGTCTGCTGACGGGAGGTCCGTTGCACGAGCCGGAAGAACGCGGACAGAATTTCCGCGCGAAATTTGAATGTAACAGAGGCACCGGAAGGCGTCAAACAGCGCGGTCCGCAATCACAGTGGTTAATTTGAGGGGCCGTTTATTTTGAGCTGGACTTCTGGTTGTGGGCGGGGCTTCTGCCGGAGCCGCAGCTTGGGGTGGAAACTTTCCCAAAGGACAAGAATCATGGTGACGGCTGAATAAGAAAAAGCAAGGACTTCGAATGCGCGACGCTGCTGGGCGACCACAAACAGGGGCGCCATCAGAGGGGCCATTAAAAACGAGCGCGGCGCTTTCATTTCCAGTCTCGCCTTACATTGAGGGCATGTGAGATGCGTCCAGGCGTCGAGATTAAAGAAAAATGGAGTCTGAATGTCGTGAGCGCAAGCAGGACACGTTGCCATTGATCAACTCCTTCAAGGCCCTTTAGCTTACAGTGCCGTGGGTGTTGCCTCATGTCAATGGAACGGCGCGCTTAGGAAGCACTCTCGCAAGGATAGCGTGACACCGGCAGGGACGCGCTCGTTGTACAAGTGCGCTAAGTCTAATGGGCGGAAGTCGCAGATGGAGTAGCGGATGAAGCCGTAGGAGTGGGCGCGCCTTTACCGGCGGTATCTGATCCCAATCCGAGTTTGTTCAGGGTCCCGGCGTCAATTTTTCCGGTGGGATTGAGTCCGTGATTTTCCTGGAATTTCCTCATGGCATCGGTTGTTGCGTCGTCCCACTTCCCTGTTGGCTCCGAGTTAAGGGCGCCTTCCCGGTTCAATGCGGTCTGGATCTCCCGGATACGATCAGGTGTGGGGGCCATCTGGCCTTTGACTTTAGCGGCCTTTTTCTTGCTTTTGCTTTTTGAGGAAATGTTTTTTTTCTTCTTTGCGGACGGCTGCGCTGCTGCCGAGGCCCAGGCAGTGGACACAACAGGGGCCGCGCTCACGAGGAGCACGGCCCCGAGGATAGAGAGCCACGTTTTGTTCGTCATAGATTCTTCAAGTTAAGCCCGTGCCGTTATTTTTCCGGAGCCGGAACCACACCGGCGAGGAAAACCGTATCAAACTGGTCTCCGCCCGTGCGCCGCCGGATTTTGAACAGGACGTCTTGTCCGGGTTTCAGCCCGGCAACGACGCGCTTGTACTCTGAAACAGACGAAACAACGCTGTGGTTGACTTCGGTGATGACGTCGCCGCGGACGAAACCGATGTCCTCGGCGAAACTTGCCGGATCAACCTCAGTAACCAGTACGCCTTTCATGTCCTCGAATCCGGCGCGGCGTGCGCGATCGGTTCCGAGATCTTCGACACGCAACCCGAATTCAACCGGGGTCGGCCCGTTTTCGTTATTGCCGCCATTCGCTGTGCGGTCCGGGAAAATCTTGGTGCGATCCGCGACCGTCAGGCTGGCTTCATGCTCTTTCTTATCGCGAACGTACGTAACACGGATGCTCCCACCAACCGCTGTGGAGGCGATCGGATTTACCAGGTCGCTTCCTGTATGGACAGGTTTGCCGTTCACGCTGGTTATGACGTCGCCCGATTGCAATCCGGCTTTTTCCGCCGGACTGCCTGACTCGACTCGCTGCAGCACAATTCCGTAGGGCGCGCCCAGTTCCTTCAGAACGATCGGATTGCTTCCCTGAGTTTCCGTGAAGCTGACGCCAATTGAGCCGCGCGTAACTTTCCCGTTGGCGATGAGCTGGTTATAAACACCGATCGCCGTATTCGAGGGAAGCGCAAAGCCCACGCCTTCATTTCCGTGGCCTCCCGTAATGATCGCCGTATTAATGCCGACAACTTGCCCGGACATATTCACCAGCGGTCCGCCGGAATTTCCCGGATTGATTGCGGCATCGGTCTGCAGGAATCTTTGGAATTGCTGGCCTACATTGCCGCGATCCTTGGCGCTGATAATTCCGGCCGTAACACTGCCCTGCAGGAACCCGAATGGATTACCGATCGCGAGGGCCCAATCGCCCACTTGGACGGCATCGGAATTGCCCAATTTAGCAGCAGGAAGATCATGCCCTACTTCGATCTTGATAACGGCGAGGTCTGTCTCTTCATCCGTGCCGATTACTTTCGCCGTGTAAGGAGTTTGCTCGCCATTCAGAGTCACCTGAACCTTGGTAGCCTGGTCCACTACGTGATTGTTCGTGAGGATGTATCCCTTCTTGTCGACAATCACGCCCGAACCCAAGCTGCGTTCTGCCGTGGGTCCCTGGTCGGGAAAATCGAAGAAGCGATTAAAAAAATCCTGAAACGGCTGTTGGTCCTGATCGTCTCCAGGACCTTGGGGGCCTTGAGGCATTTGGCCGCGGCCGCGAGGTACGGCCTTTCCAGGACCACGGCGCTCGATAACCTGGGTCGTCGAAATATTCACCACGGCGGGCTGAACTTTTGTCACGATGGAAGCGAAAGCACTCGATAGTTGCACCGGATCCGGAATCACCAGCGGTGTGGCGTCAGTGCCCGCCGCCGCAGGATGCGATGCGCCCACGCGCCCGGAGGCCACGGTGCCGATGACGATGCCGATGGCCAATGTCACTGTTAGCAGAAGGGTCGCCAGAATCTTACGATTGCGCGCCCAGGCAGCAATTTCGCTTAGCTGCATGCCCATGTTATTCACTCCTCCGTCCACATCGTACGGGTGCGGGCTCTACTTGGAGCCTGCCCAGAAATTCAGTTGCGGGCTCTTCCTGGAGCCTACCCCAGAACTCGACGAAACTCGTTTGTGATTATAGCACCGTCCGGCGATCGTGCATGCCTTTGACGTGCGGTGATGATTCTATTGAGCCACCTTAGCGCAGAGGGGCAAGTTGCGAAATTTCCCCACCCTGCTAGACTAGGATGCATAAAAATGAATCCACGAACAATGTATCGCAAGATTTGGGATGCTCACGTCGTCCATGAGGCGCCGGGAGAACCTTCGCTCATCTATATTGACCGCCACCTGGTTCATGAGGGCACTTCCCCGCAGGCATTTACGGGCCTGAAGGAAGCCGGCCGGAAAGTAAGGCGGCCTGACCTGGCGTTCGCCGTCATGGATCATTCTGTCCCCACGAAGAATCGCAATTTGCCTATCCTTGATGAAGCCGCGATGGGGCAATTTTCGGCGCTCGAGCGCAATTGCCGCGGGGCAGGTATCACACTTTTCGACATGTTCAGCCACAATCAGGGGATCGTGCACGTAATCGGTCCTGAGCTGGGCATCACGCAACCTGGGCAGACGATTGTGTGCGGCGATAGCCACACTTCGACCCACGGCGCGTTCGGCACGTTGGCGTTCGGCATCGGCACAAGCGAAGTTGAGCATGTGCTCGCGACCCAATGTTTGTCGCAATACGCCTCAAAGACGATGCACATCGTCGTGAACGGGAAGCGCACCAAGGGCGTTTCGGCGAAAGACATCATTCTCGCCATCATCGGAAAAATTGGCATCGCGGGCGGCACCAGCCGCGTTGTGGAATATTCCGGCGAGGCCATTCGCGCGCTGTCGATGGACGGCCGCATGACCGTCTGCAATATGTCCATTGAAGGCGGCGCTCGCGCCGGAATGATCGCGCCGGACCACACGACATTCGCCTACATGGAAGGCCGCCCCTACGTGCCCCGCGGGAAAGCGTTTCAGGAAGCCGTCGAGCGATGGAAAGCGCTGGCCACCGATCCCGGAGCGAAATTCGATGCCACGGTTACTCTCGATGCATCGAAAATTTCACCGCAGGTGACTTGGGGAACGAATCCCGGAATGGTTACTGGCGTAACTGACCGCGTCCCCGATCCCGCATCGTTCCACGAAGCCGACGATCAAAAAGCGGCCGCTCGCGCACTCGAATACATGGGACTCAAGGCCGGGACTCTCGTGGTCGATATTCCCGTGGACCGTGTATTCATCGGATCGTGCACCAATTCGCGTTTGAACGATCTGCGCGCAGCCGCCCGCGTGGTTGCCGGCAAACACGTCTCCAAGACTCTCAAGGAAGCGCTTGTCGTTCCGGGTTCGATGAGCATCAAGGCCAAGGCAGAAGCCGAAGGCCTGGATAAGATCTTCCGTGATGCCGGATTTGAATGGCGCGATGCGGGATGCAGCATGTGCATTGCGATGAACCCCGACGTGCTGCCTCCCGGTGAGCGAGCCGCCAGCACCTCGAACCGGAACTTTGAAGGCCGGCAAGGCAAAGATAGCCGCACGCATCTGGTGAGTCCCATCATGGCGGCGGCCGCTGCGATCGCCGGGCATTTCGTGGACGTTCGCGATTGGAACGTGGACGCAACGGAGTAGCGAGAGCGGGTCAGAGAGCGGGTGCGGGCTCTGCTTGGAGCCCGCCGGAGAGAATAATGCAACCCTTTTCAAAACATACTGGATTGGTTCTGCCGCTCGATCGTATCAACGTTGATACCGATCAGATGGTGCCGAAACAGTTCCTGAAACTGCAGACTAAGCAGGGCTTCGGACGAGTGTTGTTTTATGACTGGCGTTATCTTCCCGGCGAAAAGCCGAATCCCGACTTCATTCTCAATCAGCCGCGATATAAGGGAGCCTCGGTGATGTTGGCTCGCGCGAACTTTGGTTGCGGTTCAAGCCGGGAGCACGCTCCGTGGGCCGTTGCCGACTACGGTTTCCGCGTCCTGATTGCTCCGAGCTACGCCGATATTTTCTACAACAATTGCTTCAAAAACGGGATCTTGCCGGTCACGCTTCCCGACGAAAAGGTCGAGGACCTTTTCAAGCGCGCCGAAAAAGAACCAGGCTACTCACTCACGGCGGACCTACCCAACCAGACAATCAGTGATGCACACGGTCTGAATTTAAAATTTGAAATCGACAATTTCAGAAAGCACGTGCTGCTGGAAGGTCTCGACGATATCGGCTTGACTCTCAAACACGAGGCTGCTATTACCGCGTTCGAACAAGCTAGACATCCCGGTGCCACGATGTACGAACCTGTGGACGCGAAGTATTCCCCCAACCAGCAATAGGTCGCAATCCGCGACTGCTTTCCGAAATTCCAGGCGGTATCCCATTCAGGGCCGTTTCTCCCCTTTTGGGACACATCCTATCGAAATCCTGCCCGATGCCCACTTAATAGAATGGAAATCCCTGTGGGATGACGACTTTACGGGAATGCGTTTCCCACGGGTTGGCCGCAAGTTTGCATTGAATTTGGGAAACCAAACCCATTCATAAAATCGAGACTTCTCGGTAGCGGCTGCTGGAGGATCCACGAATGACGGTTCGCCGAAAAACTCTGTTGATTATAGCCATCACCTGTCTGGGACTGGTGATCGTGCTGTACGCGGCCTCGCGTTCTTTCCTTCTGGGGGGCTTCGTTAAACTGGAGCAAACGGCTGCCCGCGGAAACGTCCAAGGAGTTTTGAATGCCCTTGAGCAGGACCTCAACTCAGCGGATCGATTCGCTTATGACCGCGCGGCAACGGATGAGACATACAAATCCATCGCCAATCCTACTCCTGAGTTTATGAGATCGTTGGTCGGTAAAGATGCCACGGGTACACCTTCGACACGCCGATTCAACTTCGTTGTTTTGATGGACGGTTCCGGACGCGTTTTAGCGTCGAGAGGCCACAGTTTTGCGACTAAATCGGTCGTCGACATCCCGGAAAGCCTTAAGGCTCACCTCTTTTTGGCGGACCCTCTTTTCAAGTGGGCGACGACGACCAGCAGAGTCAGCGGCGTGTTGATGATACCTGAAGGACCTTTGCTGGTTGTCTCGCGTCCAGTAGTAAAGACGAATGCAGAGGGTCCCATTCGTGGCTCCCTGCTGGCCGCGCGATATCTGGAATCCGGCGGGGACCTTCATATCCTGGAAAAAACGACTAATTTCTCCCTTTCCGTTCGCAGGCTCGACGGCGAAAGCCTTCCTGCCGATTTTGAAGAAGCCCGTACGCACCTGGCCGCACCCGGAGAAATCTACGTCCTTCCTTTGAACGAAACATTACTGGGTGGCTATACGCTGCTCACCGATATTTACGGCAAGCCTGCCTTGCTTCTTAGGGCTGAGATTCCGCGACTCATCTATCAGCAGGGCCGCTTGAGCCAATTGTACTTCGTGGGAGCGCTAATTATCGCGGGAGTCGTATTCGGAGGGGTCGTTCTACTCCTACTCGAGAAGTCCGTCCTGTCGCGACTCAGTTCGCTGAATAAGAACGTAAGAAGCATTGCGAATAGCGGCGAAGCATCGGCCCGGGTCCATTCTGAAGGCCGCGACGAGATTGCCGATTTGAGCGGGGTCATCAACCAAATGCTGGGCTCGTTGCAACTTGCCCAAAAACAGAAACAAAATGCGGAAGAGCGCTATCGGGCTTTCATGAACAACATCCCCGCAATTGCGCTGATCAAGGACAGTCAGGGCCGCTTACTCTATATCAACGAACCAATGGCTGCAGCCTATGACATCAGATCGGAAGACGTTCTAGGAAAGACGATAACCGGCTGGCTTCCCGAAGAAACCGCTAAAAAGTTCCACCTGTTGGACCAGGAGGTCATTTCTACAAAACGTGCGCTGCGGTTCGAGGACGTGTTCCCTACTCCGGATGGCGTCACGCATCACTGGCTGACTTTCAAATTTCCTCTGGCGGGCCCGGAGGGAGATTTGCTGATCGGAACGGTGCGTATCGATATCACGGAGCAAAAGAAGGCGGAAGCCGCGCTGCAAGGCGCCAAGGAGATGGCTGAGACTGCCAACCGGGCAAAGAGCGAATTTCTAGCCAACATGAGCCATGAAATCCGCACGCCGCTGAACGGCGTGGTGGGGATGACCGATTTGGCGTTAGGGACTGACCTCACGCCAGAGCAACGAGAGTACCTGGAAACCGTGAAGTTGTCGGCGGACTCCCTGCTGACAGTGATCAACGACATTCTGGATTTCTCCAAAATCGAAGCGGGAAAGATCGACTTGGAAATGATGGATTTCAACGTGCGCGACCATTTGGAAGCCACGCTGAAGACGCTCGCTTTTCGGAGCGACGAAAAAGGTTTGGAGCTCCTGTGCGAGGTGGCCGCCGAGGTTCCGGAGATGGCTCGTGGCGATTCCAACCGGTTGCGTCAAATCGTCGTGAACCTCGTGGGCAACGCCATTAAATTCACAGACGAGGGAGAGGTCGCTTTGAAGGTTCGAGTCGAACCGGGAGAAGGCGCTGGCTGTATGTTGCATTTAACGGTCTCTGACACAGGAGTCGGCATTGCTCCGGAGAAACAAAAATTGATCTTCGAACCGTTCTCGCAGGCGGATTCGTCAACGACCAGGAAATGCGGGGGAACCGGACTGGGCCTGACTATATCGACGCGTCTGGTGGAGATGATGGGTGGAGCGATGTGGGTCGAAAGCGAAGTGGGACGCGGATCCGAGTTTCACTTCACCGTGCGGCTGGCAACCTCGGAGACGGCAGTCGAAGTGGGAGCAATCGCCCCTGCCGAGCTCTTGCGAGGTGTCAAGGTTCTGGTGGCAGACGACAACCGAACGAATCGCCGGATTCTTGAAGGAATGTTGAAACGCTGGGAGATGAGCTCGACATCGGTGGAAGGAGGAGAAATGGCGTTAACGGCACTTTCCTCAGCCTGGGAAGCTGGAGCACCATACGGGCTAATTCTGACCGACATGCACATGCCGAAGATGGACGGCTTCGGACTGATCGAGCGAATCCGCCAAAGGCCTGAATTATCGACCGCCACGATCATGATGCTCACCTCGGCAGGCCACCAAGGCGATGCTGCTCGCTGCCAGGAGCTGGGAGTAGCAGCATACTTGTTGAAGCCCATCCGGCAATCCGAACTGCGTGAGGCCATAGCCCGAGTGCTCGGCGCGCGAGAGCAGAAGGGAGCTATTCCGCTGATCACTCGCTACTCCCTCGGGGATGCCCCTGAGCCCACGGCAGTGTTGCGCGTGCTTGTTGTGGAAGACAATTCGGTCAATCAACGGCTGGCATCGCGGTTGCTTGAGAAACGAGGACACCGCGTCACGGTGATGGTCAATGGCCGCCAGGCACTGGAAGTTCTTGCGAATCAGACCTTCGACTTGGTCTTGATGGACCTCCAGATGCCCGAAATGGATGGATTTGAGGCCACTGCGGCGATACGCGAGAGAGAGAAGGACAACGGCGGCCACATACCGATCATCGCTTTGACTGCACATGCCATGAAAGGTGACATGGAACGTTGCCTGGCCGCTGGAATGGACGGTTATCTGTCCAAGCCGATTCGCCCACAGGAACTCGACGATCTATTGGGAAAGTACTTAGCCCGGAGAACGGAAACGGTGCAAATGCCCGAGACCGCGGAGCAAACCAAATGAGCCAAATGAGTGCGGCCTGTTGATTTTCTTGCAACACCCTTTGCGGGCAAATGAGTTTGGGACTGGGTTACTTGAGCTCGCGGAACTTAAGCCGGGCCCTTCAATTCAGCGACCAGAATCCCCCCGAGGATGAGTCCCGCACCGACAAGCGCCCTCGCGCCGAGGCGTTCGTGGAGAACAATATAGGAAGTGACGGCGGCAAATACCGGTTCTCCCGCGAGGATCAGCGCCGTGTTGGCCGCACTCGTGTGGCTCTGTCCCCAGACCAGCAATGGATACGCAATTGCCGTCGTGAACACGGCTGTGATGATGACGGCGAAAATCAGGCCCGAAGTGAGATGAAACCGGAATGGCTCCAGATGCGAGATGGAGAGTAGAGGGACAGCGGCCAGGGAAAATGCCGCTGTCACGGCGACCTGCAGAAAGCTTAGCCCGGCCAAGGAATGTTGCGCGCTATAGCGTTCAATGAAAATAATCTGAAAGGCATAGCACACCGCGCACCCTGTCACCAGCAAATCACCGCGATTAAGATCGGCGATTCCTTCGCGCGGAACTGTCAAGAAGTAAAGCCCCGCCAAAGATGCGAAAGCGCCGGCCCAGGCCCAAGCGCTGATGCGGCGCCGCCAAACAACCGCCATTAACACTGGAACCAGAACGACGCTGAATCCGGTGATGAATGCGGCCTTCGACGGCGTCGTTTCAGCTAGCCCGGCGGTCTGAAAAGCATAGCCGCCAAACATCAGAATGCCGATGCGCACACCAGCCCAAAAATCGGCGGCCGAAAGTTTGTGCAGATCCGCGCGATAAAACCACACCAGCGGCGGAATTGCCAAAGTAAAGCGAGCGGCGAGATAAGCAAAGACGGAGGAATCGGTTAAGGCGTCTTTTACAACGACAAACGTGACGCCCCAGAAAAAAGCGCAAAGCAGCAACGCCAGGTGGGCTTTAAATCGCAGGCTCACGACTTACGTATCGCCCTGCGCAAAGGATTGAGCAATTTGCGAAACCGCCACGGCGCGATGAAGCGTCTCATTCAGTGTGAGAGTTTAGTGGCACCGCAAAACAAAGGCAACCTGCCGGGTACGGATCGAATCGCAACTTTGATGGCTTTGGGGATGAGATTTGGCGCCGGTTTTCGGATCACTGCTGCAATGAATCTTACGCTGATTTGCTTCGTTGACAGGGGGTGAACCGCTTGCTACATCTAACAGCGGTGCCTGCCCGCCGCTATCCTCGCGCAATTTCCTTGTGGCCCTTCCTGGCTTTACTGGCTGGAACTCTGTGCCCTTCCGCACGCTCCGCCGATAAGAAAAACGAGAAAGTTGATCCCTGGGTTGAAATTCGTACGTCACACTTCGCCGTGATGAGCGACGGGGGCGAAAAAACGGCGCGCCGCGTCGCAGACCAGTTCGAGCAAGTCCGCCGCCTTTTCCAGGCGACAATGCCTTACGCACATTTCGATACGGGCGTGCCCATCCAAATACTAGCCGCAAAGGACGGAAAATCCTTCGCTACGTTGGTTCCCGAGTATCCCTTCGACAAACGGCATCCTCAGCCGGAGGGGCTATTCGTCTCCGGCGGCGAGAAGAATTACATCGTTCTACGCACCAACGTTTCCGGACCAATACCCTACGAGGATATTTATCACAACTATGCGCGGCTGGTTCTGAAGTTGAGCTACCACAGTCTGCCTCCGTGGCTGGAAGAGGGTTACGCAAACGTGTACGGCGGCATGGCGCTGACCGACAAGGGCGCTAAAATCGGCAAGCCGGATCCCGAAGACCTGAGTGCCTTGTGGGAGAGCCCCCTTCTGCCTCTTGACCTTGTGATTCACGTCGACCGCGCGTCACCCTACTACACTTCCAGGGGGCAGACGACGGTGTATTCCGCTGAATCGCGCGCACTGGTGCATTACCTGCTCACACAGCCGCAGCCTTCGGGGATCAAATTTTTGGAACAATATATCGCTCAGGTCGAAAGCGGTACCGACGCGCTCGAAGCAGCCCGCCAGGTGTTCGGCGATCTGAATCAATTGCAAAGCAAGCTCGAGGCCTATATCAAACAAAGTTCCACGGTACCCACAGAAATTCAGGCGGCTGGCGGCAGCGATTCAGTTTCCAGTGCGCATACGTTGACGCCCGCCGAAACAGAAGCGCGCATTGGTGATCTGGATCTGGGACGTGGCCGACGCGACGACGCCCAAACCAAACTGGAAGACGCACTCAAGCTCGATCCTTCCCTCGCGAGCGCCGAAGAGAGCATGGGATTTTATCTTCTTCAAGTGTCTCAGCTTGAGGAAGCGGAAAAGCACTTCATGCGCGCTGCAGAGCTCGATCCGAAATTGCCTCTTCCTTACTACGGCCAAGGCATGGTGGCAATGTCGCGCGGAGGATTCGTAGGCGTTCCAGTGGGCGCCGTCGTGGCATTTGAAAAAACTGTTGAGCTAAGTCCTGCCTTCGCGCCCGCATGGTTCAACCTTGCCTCGATCTATGCATTGCGGCATGAAACATTGCAGAAAGCTCTGGACGCCGCACAACATGCCGCGTCACTCGTGCCGGGCGACTCGGGGTATCAGTATCAAGTGGCCGTGATTCTCGAAAACCTGGGACGAACCGAGGAAGCCCGGAAAGCTGCCGAGCGAATTCGCAACTCCTCGAGCGATCTAAGGGCCGCCGATAAGGCCAGCGACCTGATCGCACAAATTTCTCAGCCGCACTCTTCCGCATCTTCCGTACCCAAAAGCGTCGCAACCCCGGCAGCGCCCACCGACGACCGCCAAGTCCATCT
>JAOAPW010000231.1 GCA_025463105.1 Candidatus Acidiferrum typicum
GCTCTTCCGATCTTCCGGACAATCAATCGAACGCTGTACCGGTAGCAAAAAATTCTTGTACCCTTCGAAGGAACATTCTGAATTGGATTTTCACCGCCAAGAACACGAAAAGACGAATCTGTGTAAGGACTTTCCCATGTCTCAAATACAACCCTTGCGGGATTGGGATATTCAAGGGAAGCCCATACCCTATGGGGCAGCGATGCGTTTCACATACGTTGCGACACAGGGGAGGAAGCAATGATGAAGCTCATGAGAATCGTGCTCTTGACCATGCTCATTCAACCCATCCTCGGACCGGGGCCCCTTGGCGCTCAGCAGGGGATGAACAATCAAAAAGGCGCACGCAACAGCGACGAATGGATTAAAAAAGAAGTGCGTCACGAGCTGCTTACCCTACCTTGGTATTCCGTGTTCGACAATTTGGCTTACAGCGTCAACGGAAATGAAGTGACGTTGCTCGGACAAGTCGTTCAACCGACGTTGAAATCCGACGCGGAAAATGCCGTCAAGCATATTGAAGGCGTCGAAAAAGTGAACAATCAAATCGAGGTGCTGCCGACATCTCCCATGGATGATCAGATTCGACGCGCGGAATACCGCGCCATTTATTCACAGGATTTACTGTCGCGCTACGGCGTGGGAAATCTGCAGTCGATCCATATCATCGTTAAAAACGGCCATGTAACTCTGGAGGGCTTCGTGGACAGCCAGCAGGATAAGGATGCCGCTACTCTTTACGCGAAGAGTGTCCCGAATGTTTTTTCTGTCGACAACCATTTAATCGTGAATGGTCAGAGTAATCACCGGGGCTAAACTCCGAATCACCCGCCAATGAAACCGAAAGGCCTGTCAGATTGCCCTCCAGATTGTTTTGGCGCATCTGACAGGCCTTTCACAATCCTGACATCAACCGAGAATGATCAGCACGTGATGTTCAAAGCCGTCGTCGATCAAACGAATGTTCGCGGAGTTTGCCAACCGCTTTCCATCCAGTTCGGCCCGGGCAATCCCTCGCGAAACGTGTTGCGGATTTTCCACCTTGATTTTGTAGATTGTCGAGTGATAACGGAAAGAAATCGAATAGCCGGGCCAGGTTCGAGAGATGCATGGGTCGATGCTAAGGGTCGTTCCGCGCACGCGGAACCCTAGAATCCACTCGATCCCCGCGCGATAAATCCAACCTGCTGATCCGGTATACCACGTCCATCCACCTCGCCCGACGTGCGGAGCCTCCGCATAAACGTCGCCCGCGACGACGTACGGCTCGACCTTGTATCGCTGCACGCTCGCTCTGGAAACTGCCCGGTTAATTGGATTGAGCATGCGGAACAGTTCACAGGCCTGATCGCCATCGCCCAATGCAGCGAAGGCCAGAATCGTCCAGGCGGCCGCATGTGTGTATTGTCCGCCATTTTCGCGAATGCCTGGAACGTAGCCTTTGATGTATCCAGGATCAAGCGGCGTCTTATCGAAGGGCGGCGTAAGAAGCAGAATCAATCCTTCCGGACGTCTCACCAGATGTTGATCAACCGCGCCCATGGCACGCGCAGCCCGGCCTAAATCCGCCGCGCCGGTAATGACTCCCCAGGTTTGTGCAATGGAGTCAATGCGGCACTCAGTATTTGTGGCTGAACCGATTGGCGAGCCATCATCAAAATAGGCTCGGCGGTACCAGCCACCGTCCCAGCCGTCCCGCTCGAGCGCAGCTTTTAACGCGCTGACATGGAGGCGCCACTTCTCTGCCCGCTCATGCTCGCCCCGCGCATCGGCTACTTTCGCAAATTCCCAAAGAATTGAGTGCAGAAACCAACCCAGCCAAATACTTTCTCCCTTGCCATTTTGACCGACGCGATTCATGCCGTCGTTCCAGTCCCCTGTTCCCATTAATGGGAGGCCATGGCTGCCAACTTCAAGGCTGCAGTCGAGCGCGCGTGCGCAGTGTTCGAACAATGACGCGAGTTCCCGTCCAATTGCCGGCTGGAAATAGGATTCGTTCTGTCCTTCCGCCAATGCATCGCCTTCCAGGAACGCGACGGCTTCGTCCAACACCGTTGTGTCGCCGGTGGCCTCGAGGAAATGAATGACGGCGTAGGGCAGCCAGAGCCGGTCGTCGGAGATGCGTGTGCGTACTCCACGCCCGGAAGGCGGATGCCACCAATGTTGCACGTCGCCCGCGGCAAACTGATGAGCGGCAGCCCGCAGAATATGTTCGCGCGTGATTTCACGCTTGGGAATCGTGAGCGCCATCACGTCCTGCAGTTGGTCACGAAACCCGTATGCGCCGCTTAACTGATAAAATCCGGCTCGTGCCCACACGCGGCACGAAAGTGTCTGATAGAGCAGCCAACGATTCAGCAGAACGTCCATGCCGCGATCCGGAGTCGTTATTTGTATAGCCCCGAGGATGTCGTCCCAGCGGCGCATGACGTCGCGCAAAAGATCGTCCAGGTTTGCGGCCCGATAACGGCGCAGCACTTCGCGCGCGTGCTCCCGATTTTCCGTTTGACCCAGGAAGAACACAATCTCAGCGCGCGCACCGGGCCGCAATTCAATTGAGGTCTGTAATGCCGCGCAGGGATCAAGTCCCGCTCCTACCCTTCCAGACAGCACATGGCTCAGTTGCAGTGCGTTTGGCCGTTCTGGTGTGCCATTGCGGCCCAGGAACTCCGTACGGTCACCCGTAAAGGAAGTTTGCTTTCCTGCGAGGTCCGCAAAGGCGATTCGTTCACCGAATTCACCGTTCCAGGCATTTCGCGCAAAAACCGCTCCCGACTCCCGATCGATTTCCGTAATGATGTAGGGCGCGGAAGAACTGCGTGAATTGCCCAGCACCCATTCGACATAGGCGGTCACGGAAAGACGGCGCGATCGTGTTGAGTTATTCTGGAGAGTGAGCCTGGAAATCTTAATGGGATCGTCAGGCGCCACGAATTGAACTAGGTCGAGCAGGATGCCGTGCGACCCGTGCTGGAAACGGCTGTACCCTTGCCCGTGCCGTACGAGGTAAGAGGCCGATTCATCGCGGATAGGCAGGGCGGTAGGACTCCAGATCTCGCCGGTGGCTTCATCGCGCACATAAATCGCTTCTCCGGGCGTATCCATCACATGGTCGTTGGACCACGGAGTGAGCTGATTTTCATGACTGTTGAGAGACCACGTAAAACCTGAGCCTGACTCTGAAACCAGGAATCCAAAATCCGGATTTGCGATCACATTGACCCAGGGCTCGGGCGTCCGCAATCCCTCTCCCAGAGCAATCACATATTCCCGTCCATTTTCGGCAAAACCGCCGAGCCCGTTGAAAAATTCCTGAGGAACCTCGGGCAGGCGCACTTCAGGGTGTTTACCTGGACGAACTGTCCCGACTTGAGGGATTGATATAGCTTCTTCAGGCTGGGATCGACTGATTTGCTCCGCAAGCGTTCCTCGCCGGCTTAACAGCACTACCCGTGCAACGTTTTGGAGTTGCGTTCGAGTCTGCGGAGAAATTAAATCGCCGCGCAACAGAAAGATGCGTCCGCTGGCGCTGCTGCTATCCGGAGCGAGACGCAATTGGCTTCCGTGAACCAGAGCTTCCAGGGAACCCTGAAGATCCTGCAGATAGGACGGAGGCTTCTCATTGATGATGACTACGTCGGCCGATAAATGCTTCATCCGCCAGTATTCATGGGCCCGCAGCAGTTGCCTGATCATATCGACGTCCTGCTCATTGTCGATACGCGCCAGAACGATGGGCAGATCACCGGAAATTCCCTGGGCCCAGAGTGTGGGAAGATCCACGTTGCTTCTGCCGAGGACGTCCGATGTGGGCCGCAACGATGCATCGGAATAAATCACGGCATTAGCCAGCCGCTGGAATAAGTGCGCCTCTTCCGTACCGATACCTAAATGGTGGAGTTCCACTTGCGCTTGCGTCCAGGCCAGCGTCAAGGTGCGCTCAAATGCCCGCGCGTCGCGATACTTGTCCGCGATATCCAACACTTCCTGGCGCGTCGAAGCCGCTATGGTCGTGAACGCAATACGCGCAGTGGTTCCAGGGGGAATATGCACGGTGCGTCGCAAACTCATCACCGGGTCGAGCACGGAGCCCACCGTGCCGGAGAGTGGGTGGCTGTCGATAATTGACACAGGGTTGCGGAGGTCGTGCCCGCGCCCCAGGAATCGAGCGCGATCGGTCTCATATTGCAGCTCGCCAACGGTTTCGCCTTCCACGGACAGCAAATGCGCGACCCACACCGAGGGCTCATCCTCGGATCTCTTCCGACGCGTAGCCAAAATGGCTCCAACGTCCGGGACAAATTCCGTTTCCACAAACAAATTGGCAAAAGCAGGATGCGCCACATCCGCAGGTTGTGAAGTGAGCGAAATTTCCGCATAGGAAGTAACCTGGACGTCACGCGCGCGTGCGCCCAGGTTCGTGACGGAGACGCGCCGGACTTCGGCATCGTCCTCTGATGAGACTACAACCTCCAGCAGGGTGGACAACGAACGGTCGCGCCTTACAAATTCGGCGTGATCTTCGAAAAACGAGGCTTCGTAGGAATCAGGTTCAACACCGGTTGGCTGATGACCGGCAGACCAGACATTTCCGGTCAACTCATCACGAAGAAAAGTGTAGGTGCCCCAACAATCTCGCGTGAGGTCTTCGCGCCACCGCGAGATCGCAATATTCCGCCAGCGGCTGTATCCCGAGCCTGCCGCCGTTAGCATCACGGCGTAGCGGCCATTGGAAAGCAGCTGTGTTCGCGGAGTCGCATCGTAGGGCGTCGTAAACCGGCGCACAACCGGCGGGATAAGATCGCGAACCTGCGCCGCCGCGGAAACTTCCTCCGCGCGGGGCCGCGCCACCAGCACGTCGCGAGGTGTGCGTTCCTGCAGAATCAATTCGGTGGCCTGGACGATTGGCTCGGCATGAAAACGGGTCATCATTTCACCGCCGAGCAAAACATTCGCCAGAGCGGTCAGTGACATCCCCTGATGGTGCGCCATGTAAGCGCGGACGACGGCTACATCCTTGCCTTCGGGTAAGCGGCTGCTGGTGTAATCGAGGGCTTCATAAAAGCCGTACGTTCCTCTGCCGCCGGCTTCCGCGATGCGCGCAAAATTCTGAGTGGCGGCGATTGGATCAATCATGGCTGCCAGCGCCGTTGCGTACGGCGCGACAACCATGTCCTCGCTGAGGCCGCGTTTGAGGCCAAGGCCAGGCACGCCAAAACTGGAATACTGATAGGTCAGGTTCAGATCACGCGCGTTGAATGCTGACTCTGATACTCCCCACGGTACATGGCGCTCGATCCCATATTCAATCTGGCGACGCACCACCTGCTGATACGTCTGGCTCAGCATACTGCCGGCGGGTGAGCGCATCACAAGCGCCGGCATCAAGTATTCGAACATCGATCCCGACCACGAGATCAAGGCGGAACCGCGGCCCACCGGCGTCAGCGCGCGACCCAGACGAAACCAATGCGAGGAGGGAACGTCTCCCTTGGCGATGGCGATGAAGCTCGTCAGCCTGGCTTCTGATGCCAGCAAGTCATAACAATTGGCGTCCAGACTGCCGTCCGTGGCGCGGTAGCCAATGGAAAAGAGCTTTTGCGTATGGTCGAACAGGAACGTGAAATCCATCGCGGAAAACATCTTTTCCGCTGAATGCGACACATCCAGAAGCCGACGAGTCAATTCCGCAGCCTCCGCGGCGGATTGTGATATCGCGTCGCAGAGCGCATCGATTCGCGCAAGCCTGTCCGGGTCACTTTGGGAATCCGCTGCCAGGCGTACACGGAGGGACATAAGTTCCCTTAGAGCGGCTTCGAATTGCTCGGGAGCCTCCGCCAATGTCGGTAAGGTACGAAAATGCGGTTCGATGGCTGACCATTCGGCATCGTGGTCCGACCGTCTCTCGGCCATGGCCATAATTTCCTTCGAACCGAAGCGGGCCCAGGGGATGAGGATTTCCACGTCTCGCGCGTGGCTTTCGACGGAAGCGCGTGCTGCCGCTGCCCAATAGCGCAGCTCCGATACCTGAGCGTTGCCTTCTTCCTGTTCGATGGCTTGCGAAATGTCATCCAGCGTTCGAGCGCGTTCGCGTAGCTCGGCGAACCGGGACGCCCAATCCAGTACATCCGCAGGCTCCGATTCGAGCAGCTCTGAAAGCGCCTCGACTGCGTTACTGATATGTTTCCGTGTGACCGTATGGATGCGTCGCTTGTCCTCGCTTTCGACCAGAGCTTCCCGTAAGAGCAGGATTGAATCCTTCAATCCAGTGAGCATGCGGGCGTCGATGGATGTCTTCTGCACCAGCGCGCGGCAAGCGTTTCCCAGAACCAGTAAATGTCCGGCCAGATTTCCGCTGTCCACGGATGAAACGTACCTGGGCTCCAGAGGAGTCAACTCGCGGGTGTCATACCAATTGTAGAGATGGCCGCGAAAGGACTGCAATTGTTTCAGCGTTCCCAAGGTTCCTTCGATACGCTCCGCCGCCTCCAGCGTGCCCATCCATCCGAAATCGCGCGCGGCAATCGTGGAGAGGAGATACACACCCACATTCGTTGGGGAAGTCCGATGCGCCACGACCGGTTTGGGATCTTCCTGGAAATTGTCGGGAGGGAGAAAATGGTCCTCCGCGGTAACGAAGGCCTCGAAGAATCGCCACGTTCGGCGCGATATCAATCGCAAAGTTTGCGTGATGCTCGGCGAGAGCGGCTCTGTCTGCGTCAGGCTGGGTGGCTCGCTGATCCATCGTGCAATGGCCGGCGATACGGCCCACAAAACAATGAATGGCAGGGCCGCAGGCATCGCCTGGTGGCGTCCAATATCCACGGCCACAAAGGCCGCCGCGGCAAACAAGACCCCGCCGGCCATTCTTCGGAAGATTCCCAGAAGGTTCAGGTCCACTGCAAAATGAGCCTGGGCTGCGGTCACCCACTCGAGCAGATTCTTACGCGTGATCAGCAGGCGGGCAAGTGTACGTAGAATTGCATCCGACATGAGCCACGCCTGGTAAGCCAGAAACGTGATGGTCAATCCGATGTGTGATAGCGCCAGCGACAAATCCGACAGCACGCCGCGAATGTGGCTTCGCCTGGAAATTCCTCCGTGTCGCGGGACGAGGCCAAGCAGAAACGGAATGAGCGGAGGAATTGAAATCATCAGCAGGACGAATCGCGTAAACATCCAGGGCGATAGCGGGGCCATCAGCCACCCAACGATCAATGTGAGAAACATCGCGGGCGCTGAGAGCGTGCGTCGCAGATTGTCGATCATTTTCCATCTGCTGATCGCGGGGATCGTGTACTGACGGCGCTTCTCAGGCGATAACCCGCCATTTCCCAAAATCCAGGGCAGGAGCTGCCAGTCTCCACGAGCCCATCGGTGCGCTCTGGCTGCTGCGGCTTCGTAGTGTGAGGGATACTCTTCGAACAGCTCGATGTCAGTTGCCAGCGCCGCGCGCGCAAACAGGCCTTCGAACAAATCGTGGCTCAGCAGAGTGTTTTCCTGAACCTTGCCTGCCAGGGAGTGTTCGAACGCGTCAACATCATAAATTCCTTTTCCCGTGTAAGAACCCTCTCTGAATAAATCCTGGTAGACATCTGAAACAGCGGAAGCATAGGGATCCATGCCGCTGGGTCCGGAAAAGATTCTCTGGAAGAGCGAGCCCTCGCGATCGGCTGGAAGCGTCGGCGTAATGCGTGGCTGCACCAGAGAGTAGCCATCCACGACGCGCCCATCGCGGGCGCTAAATGCCGGCCGATTGAGCGGATGCGCCATGGTGCCCACCAGACGGCCGGCGGCGCCACGCGGCAGACGTGTGTCGGCATCGAGCGTGATGACGTAGCGAATGCCGGGGATTGCTTCCGGCGGCTCGCCAGCGGTCGGTATGAATGTGGTGTTAGTAGAACCTCGCAAAAGCTGGTTTAGTTCATGCAATTTCCCGCGCTTGCGCTCCCAACCCATCCATCCCCGCTGGCACTCGTTCCAAACACGCTTTCGATGGAATAAAAAAAAGCGGTCTCCGCCTCCCGGCGCTGCGCCGTGACGTTTATTCAAATGCGAAATTCCATCGATGGCTGCGGCCAGCAATTCATCGTCACCCGGCATGCTTTCGCGCGGGGCGTCGGTCCAATCGGAGAGCAGTGCGAACCGGAGATCCCCGTCGGGATTTGCAAGATAATGGATCTCCAACCGTTCCACCTGCTCTTTGATTGCGTCAGGGCCCGTGAGCAGTGTGGGGATCACTACCATCGTTCGCAAGTGTTGCGGTATGCCGTCGCGCAATTCCAGTCGAGGCAACGTGCGCGGGCCTAAAAGGTCCGTCACCGCGCGATTAATGAGCGCGATAGCCAGATCGGACGCGGGAACGGCGGCCAGAAGTCCAAGTAAAACCAGACGCCAGTTGGTGATTCCCATCTCTTGTGCACGTAGCAGCGGCCGAAGAAGGATGATTGCAGTCATCAGAAAAATTGTTCCCAGATAAGCGGGCACTGCCGCCCGGACATACGAACGTAAAAACCGCTTCCTCCACTGCACGCGATAGCCAATCTCGCGTTCAAAAGACACACGCCCCTGGGCGATGAGGTAGTAGCCGGGGTCCGCACGTCGATCGTCAACTTCCGGCTTGTTCCCGTTTGATTTTACGGAGGACCGTTTGGCCCGTTGGACCGCTCGGCGGGCGATTTCAATTTCCGAATGTGAGGTGCCGCGGGAGAGATCTTCGATGGCGTGCCGATAATAATCACGAGTAGAAAAATCCATCTCGGCAAAGTTGCTGCCTTCGCGCAGTATTTCGTCAACCAGGCTGACGCTCTCGAAGAATTCGTGCCAATCAAACGCCGACGTCAGCCGCATGCTGGTGATGATGTTGCGAACCGTAATCGTCATGGCCGTCTGGTCTTGATGCTCGGCGCGAACGATTTCGTCGGCGGTGGTACCCTGCGCATCAAGGCGGGCATCCAGCCACAGCAGGATCGGACCAACCTTTGGATCCAAATCCCGCAGACGCTGAACAAGTTGAACCGCGAACGCTCTGTCCAGGGGTTTGTTCTCAAATTGGCGAAGAGCCGCCGCAGGCGCGATGAGTTCGCGGCCACCGGCGCCGAGAAGACTGTCGGCGAGAAAATCCGCCTCTTCACGCGCGCGGCGGCTGTGCACCATGTTCTCGGCTAATCTGCGGAGGTTCTCCACCAGCACAACGCGAAGAGTAATGGCTACGGCCCAGAGTTCACCGCTCGTGAGCGGCTGTAACCGCTGATAAGCCTTCACGAATCGCCGCAAAAGTTCCGGCTCAAACCGGCTGTCGGTGTGCGCAATGAAGGCCCATGCTACTCCGAATACACGTGGATATCCTTCAAGGTGGCCGGAAGCAAGTTTGGGTAATTTGTGATAGTACCCGGGCGGCAAATCGTCGCGTATTTCGCGCAGTTGTTCCTCGACGATATAAAAATTATCAACCAGCCATTCCGCAGCCGGCGTGATCATTTGTTCCCGCTGGATCGACCGGGCGGTCGCCTGGTAGTACTCCAGGAGAAGACGGCCATTCTCAAGGACACGAGGAATCAGCGGCCGTCCGCGCACCGGGTCCAGGGTAATTGCCTGCGCGGCGGCAAGACTTTCCGCATGCTGCTCGAGGCGCTCCACGCTGAATAATTCAGCGCGAATGGGACTTGCCATGTCGGCAAATATGGGCGGAGATGTTATGGCCGTGGTC
>JAOAPW010000246.1 GCA_025463105.1 Candidatus Acidiferrum typicum
ATTCCGCCGAATATGGAGGAATCACCGATATCACCACGGTCTCGAAAGCCGGAACGAATGCGTACCACGGCGGTCTTTTTGAGAATCATGAAAACGCCGCTCTCAATGCGGGGAATCCTTTTGCGAAATCAAAGCCTGCGCTGGTGATGAATGATTTTGGCGGTTTTTTCGGCGGTCCGCTGAGTATTCCTCACCTATATAACGGACATAATAGGACATTCTTCTTCGTCAGCTACGAAGGCCTTCGCTTGCCCCGGCAAGTTCCCGTGGTCGAAAGCGTTCCCACCGATGACATGCGCAACGGCAATCTATGCGGCTATCTTGCATCTAAAAACATCGCGCACATTTATCAGCCAAACGGCACGGAGATCCCGTGTGGCAGCGTACCGATCACTCCAGTTGCGGCGAATGTGCTGCAATATTTGTATCCGCACGCAACTGACCAGACAAAATTCGCAAACAATTATCAGCAAAATTTTGCGGCGCCCATCTCGAGCGATCAGGGAGACATTCGCATCGACCAGGTCCTGACCTCGAAACAAACCATTTGGGCGCGTGGCACGTACAAACTCCGGAGTGTCATCGGTCCTGCGATGTCGAGCGGAAATTTCTCAGGCTCGCCAGTGCTTGGATCGTATTCGACGCCGGAACAGGATATCGGCTTCACGGTCGCCTACAACTATGTCATCACCCCCACGCTCATCAATGAAATCCGCGGAGGTTTTACCGGCAACCAGCTGGGGTTTAGCAACGCGACCCCCGTCAGCCAGTCCAGCGTGATTGCGGCGGATATCGGAATTCAGGGGCTTTACCCGCTCCCTGGGGGAAATGACGTTCCGAATTTCCAGATTGCAGGATTCCAGTCCACCGGCGGCACCGGGACCGCATCCAGGTTCCCCAGGAACCATACGGATCAAATCCTTGACACTCTGACGTGGAGCAAGGAAAAGCACACGCTGAAGTTTGGCGGGGATTATCGGTATATGACCGAACAGTCCACCAATGTCTTTGCGACGAACCGCCAGGGAATCTACGTGTTTGATGGGTCCGTTACAAAACCAATTATCAAGGATACATTCGCCGCGTTTCTTCAGGGCGTTCCGGACTCCACGCAATTGGCTTCGGTTATCCAACCTGACCTTCAGGGCTTTGCCGGTCATTGGGCATTCTTCGGCCAGGACGACTGGAAAGTGAATTCAAAGTTGACGTTGAACTTCGGCCTGCGATGGGAATACCACCCGATGTTCCAGGACCACCTCCTCAACGTGACCAACTTCCTTCCTGACTACTATTCCGTCATTAATGGTCAGACGGTTCGCGGAGCGGTTGTTATTCCCAATCAGGCAGCGTTTTCAATCCTCAATCCCGGTTTTGTTACCTCCATCGCTCCAACGCCGATTCTGACCGCGGCACAGGTTGGCCTTCCGGAAGGCATGCGGACGACGCAGAGGTCTAGCTTTGCACCACGGTTTGGTTTCGCATGGCGGCCCTTCGGAAATGACAAGACGGTCATCCGTGGCGGCTACGGGAAATACATCGAGGCTCTTCTGGGTGGATTGATCGGCGCTCAGTACGGTGTGCACACCGCGGATAATGAAATTTACAGCCAATCGATCAACGGCGGCGTCGCGTCTTTGACCTTTCCATCGCCATTTGGTTCCAAGGGAGGCACGCAGAACTTTCAACAAGGCCAGCAGATACATTACCGCGATCCGTACGTACAGGAATGGAATCTGACCATCGAGCGCGATCTCGGGTTCGGTACAGCGCTTCGAGTGTCCTACGATGGCAATCACGCCACTGATTTGTCGGTCGCCGTCGACTACAACCAGGTTCCGGCGAACACGATTGGATATGCACAAGCCAACCTCAGCCGGCCCTTCCCTGCATGGGGAAAACTTCAGACAGTCGTGAACGGGGCCACAGCCAACTACCACGCCGCGACAATCGAGGCACAAAAAAAGTTTACCCGCGGTCTTCAGTTCCAGAGTAGCTACACATTTGCGAAAAATCTCTCCAACGAAGCGGGCGGAGGACCGCCCACGACATTCGCCGGCGAAAGTGGCGGCCTTATGGACGATTCGTACAATCTTGGCATCGACTACGGCAACGTCGCTTACACACGCCGGAATCGATTCTTGAGCACCTTCCTGTATGAGCTCCCGCTTGGCCAGGGGAAAGCGTTGTTGAACAAGCGCGGTGTTGTGGACACCGTCTTGGGTGGCTGGGAAGTTGCAGGAGTTCTGCTATTCCAGAGCGGCCCATTTCTTACAGTGGGGGTTCCCGGCGCCGATCCATCGGGTACCGGTTTCACGACTCGCTGCCAGTGCAACGGACGACCGGACCCTGTTCCGGGCGTCTCTCCTTATGCGGCCAATCAGACGGTGGGCAACTGGCTGAATCCCGCGGCATTCAGCGTTCCCGCAAATAACATTGGCCGGTTCGGCTACGCAACGGTTGGCAGCTTGCAGGGACCGGGGACGCAAGCCGTCTCTCTCTCCCTGATTAAGACAATCAAATTCTCCGAGAGTGCTCGCGTGCAGATCGGTGCCGAGGCCTCGAACCTGCTCAATCATACGAATCTTGCGCCACCCAACACAACTCTTACCACGTCTTCCTTCGGAAAGATTTCCGCGCTACAGAGCGCCGAGGGCGCGGGACCGCGCGCCGTACAGCTTACTGCACGGATCAGCTTCTAATTCGCTGCAAAGGGCAAACAATGAATATGAAAATCCTGACGCGTTTTACACAAGTGCTGTTGCTGTTAGTCGCATCCGCCGCTGTCCTCGCCGCGCAAAGCAGCAAGGAACCCGCCGGAATACCTATTACCGATCCCCTCACGATCGCCAAATGCGGTTCCTGCCACATACCGAATGGCACCGGCATGATGCGACGACTCTCGTATCTCCGCACTACGCCGGAGGTCTGGGAAGAAGCGATCAAACGAATGGTCCGCCTCAACGGGTTGACCATTGCACCGACGGAAGCAAACCAGATCCTGCGCTACCTCAGCAATAACAACGGACTGGCGCCGGAAGAAGCGAAGCCAATTTTCTGGGAAGCTGAACATCGCACCTTCCGAACGCAGGAAGACGAGAACGGCGTCGCGCCGGAGTTGCAGCGCACTTGCAACTATTGCCATACGATCGGCCGCGTGCTTGGCCAGCGCCGTCCTCGCGACGAGTACGAGAAACTGGCGAACACGCATATGGCCATGTTTCCCGGAGCTGAGAACGTCTACCGGCCCAACACTCGAACAACTAATCCGGACGATGTTCCCGTAGCGCTCGCATACGGCCCGGCCGGCGGCCAGCCGGCGCTGCTCTACCCCACAGCTGCGAAGGCCGAGTCAAAAACGCCGCTGGACATCGCTCTCGATTACCTTGCAAAGAACCAGCCCCTGATGACGCCCGAATGGTCCGCATGGAAAGCCGTCATGCACAATCCAAAGCTGGCGGACACATGGTTGATTAACGGCTACCAAACCGGAAAGGGCCGGCTCTATGGAAAGATGACCGTGGAGGCAACCGCATCGCCAGATGAGTTCACGACCAAAATCGAGCTGCACTACGCCAGTGGCCAAATCGAAACACGAACTGGAAAGGGGATCGTCTACACAGGTTATAGCTGGCGCGGCCGCTCGACAGCCGCTAAACCATCGTCCCCGGCGGATCCAAATGATTCACCGGCGCAGACCCGCGAAGCCATGTTGGTTTCTCGCGACGGCAGCACGATGGAGGGCCGCTGGTTTTGGGGCGGCTATCAGGAATTCGGCATGGACGTGCAGTTGGTCCGCCAGGGAGCCGAAACCATCGTGCTGGGCACGGATCGTTATTCGGTACCCACTCCATGGTCAGGTGAAATCCACGTTTATGGGGGGAATCTCCCCGCCGCGCCGAAACCCTCCGATTTCGACCTGGGCGTAGGCATCCAAGTCACAAAAGTTTTGCGATCGACTCCCACTGAAGCAACCCTACAAATCAGTGTCGCGCCCAAGTTGCCCGTCGGCGTTCACGACGTTTCCGTTCGTGGCGTGACGGCGGTGAAAGCTTTCACCGTATTCGACAAGGTTGACTACATCAAAGTGATTCCGGATGCGGTGATGGCGCGACTCGGCGGGACCATTTCCGCAAAGCAATTCGCGCAGTTTGATGCCGTTGCGTTTTCCAATGGTCCCGACGGAATCCCAGGGACCGCGGACGACGTTCCCCTGGGACCGGTGTCCGCCAACTGGTCTCTCGAAGAGTTCATGTCCACTGCCGACGATGACGATGCGAAATATGTGGGCGTCATCAATCCGGAAACCGGCTTGTTCACGCCATCGATGGAGGGTCCCGACCCGAAACGAAAGAAAGCATCGAACAACTTTCCCACGGAAGACTGGGGGGACGTGTGGGTAGATGCGTCTTATAAAGCACCCAGCGGTCAAACCCTGAAAGCGCGGTCGTATTTGGTGGTAACCATTCCAGACTATATCTATTTCGATCAGCCGGAGGTGTCTCAATGAGCGTTGGAATGGAAACACAAACCCAGCCGTATCGCTTGGGCGAATATCACAGCTTTTCAGCGGCCGGCACCGAGTTTCTGTACCTGGTCCCCAGCGGATCCATATTTGCTGTGGAAGGGATAGCGAAACTTGTGATCGAACTCCTCGGCTCCGGCGAGATGTCTCGTGAGGCGCTGGTCGCGAAACTGGTCGAGCTCGGCTGTTCACGGGAGGAAGTGGAAAACACTCTTCAGGAACTCACCGAGGTCGATGCGCTCCAGTGCGACCTGCAGGAGAAAGAGCCTCTCGCGGTTCCTGTCCAGGAATTCCCGCTGCAGCGCATCGTTCTAAACACCACCAACCAATGCAATCTTGCCTGCACCTACTGCTACGAATACAGCGAGGACAAGATTGCCCAATCCGCGGGTAAGGAAAAATTCATGAGCAAGGAGATCGCGGAGGCGTCAGTTGAGATGCTGATCAGGGAATCCGCGCATCGCCCTAATCTCCACGTCACCTTTTTCGGTGGCGAGACGCTTCTCAATTTTTCTGTCATGCGCTCGACCGTGGAATACGCCAAACGAAGGGGAGCGGAGCAAGGAAAAAAAGTCGAGTTCAGTCTTACGACCAACGGCACCCTCTTGACGGAAGAGATCGTCGATTTTCTGTCGGAACACCGCATTGGGGTGACTGTGAGTATGGATGGCGACAAGGAACTCAACGATCGCCAGCGAGTCTTTCACGATGGCAAGGGGAGCTACGACGTCCTCGTCCCGAAAGTGAAGCAGTTGCTGAAGCGCCACCGCACAAATTCGATCGGAGCCCGCGTGACGCTCACGGCCGGCGTCAGTGATGTGCGCCGTATTTATCGCCATCTTACAGAGGAGGTCGGTTTCCAGGCTGTTGGTTTCGCTCCTGCCACGGCGAGTCCGCAGCGGCTGTACCACATCGGCGGTCAAAAAATGGACAGCATCCTCGACCAATTCTCGGAACTCGCCGCGGAATATCGCGACTACGCGCTACAAAACAGGCAACACGGCTTTACGAATGCAAGCGACACGCTGAAAGAGCTGCACACCGGCATCAGTAAAGCCTACGCGTGCGGCGCAGGGCTCGGAATGCTCGGCGTCGGAACCGAAGGCAATATCGGGCTGTGCCACCGCTTCGTGGATTCGCCGATCGGGAAAATGGGCAGCATCAAAGAAGGCGGCATCAACAAAACTGTTCGCCGCGAATTCCTGAACACTCACCATATCGGCGCGCGGTACGACTGCCACACTTGCTGGGCCAGGCCCGTGTGCGCCGGAGGCTGCTACCACGAGGCTTACATCAATCAGGGCAACACCAGCGCCGCCAATCTCCACCACTGTGACTGGATCCGCGGTTGGAATGACGTATGCCTCAAAGTGTACGGTGAAATCGCGATCCAAAACCCTGAGTTTCTAAACCGTTTTGCAGAGAACTGAAGAGCTAGTTGGAGTATCACGCACGCACGGGCAATAAGGAAAAGAACGTTCCAAATGAGAAAGGACAACATCGAAATGGCTTCCCTACGAGCGATAAATCGTAAGGCAAAGCAAGTCGAGGAAATTGCCAAGGCGGAAAGGGGGGATTTGTTGGCGCTGCAAAATGGGCCGTCTGCGAATGCTCCTGGCAAGGTCTACCACCCCATGGGATGTACGTTGAACTTCACGCCCGGCTGGGAGGTCGATATTTCAGGCGGCACGGCAGGCCTTTGCCAGCCCGTGGAACGCGACCTTTTCGACTGCTATCTGGGTTGCGGCTGGCCCGGGCATGTGCCTGATCACCTCACCAACGCTCCGAACTGGACGGACAAGTGCGCGTCGGCGGTGAACGATTGGCGCAACGTCGATATCGTTTTCCCCTGATCGAGCGCGGCCTCTGATCTTAGGTTGAACGCCTGGCGGATTTGGCTGCGGTTGAGTCCGCCCAAGTCCTGAAGGGCGGAGCTTACGAAGAAACGTATTGCTATAGCTGAAAGCTGCCGAACAAGGAGAAGAAATTGAATACTATTTTAAGGTCTTACCAACGCTGGGTTCCATTCTTCGCTGTCCTGATCGTGATTTGCGCGTCGGCTGCGTCCGATCCGCCACAAATGATGACGGGCCATGCCGGGCTGATGTATATCGGCACGCTCGATCACAAACTCTTGATCATCGATCAGGATAAGGAAGAGGTCGTTGGAGAGATCCCTCTGACGGGCATCGCCCGCGCCACAGCCCTCTCCGCGGACCAAAAACAGATCTATCTGATCACGACCACGATGAACATCGAGATTGTGGACCTCGCGGCCCGCAAAGTCGTGGGGACCATCGATCTCACTGAATCGGGGACCAAGGCGCGCGTCGTGGCTAATGCGCGGAATTGGCTTTCCTGGGGTTCGAACGGGCGGTTCTCCGGCCTGGCCGTCGATCCGACCGGGCACTACCTGTATACGACTCTACGCGTGGTCACGAAGGAGGTTGATCAGTACCGCCTGGATCCCCCAAAGTTTGTGGCCATCGATGTCCAAAACAAAACGATTGCCAAGACATTTGATTTCCCGAAGGGCTTCGACCAGGGTTTCGGCTTCAATGCAAGTTTCAAGGTGTCGCCGGACGGGAACATGCTTTACGTCTTTGACGACGATATTCTTGTCTTTGACCTAAGCACTTTCAGTTTGGTGGACAGGATTCCTCTTTCAAAGCCTCCCTATCCAGGCGCTTCACCCTACAGACTTACTGTTACGGACGATCCCTTCGACGATAAGACGACCGTTACTTCCGTCTACACTGCCGTGGATCCCGTGGTTCACAAAGGAACCCTGGGCATCGCGTCGCTGAACTTGATGACGCGGGAAGTCAAGTACACTCCCGTCGGCCCCTCGCTTCCCATGGATGGATTCCAACTCTCCCCGGACCGCAAGCTTGGGTACTCGGCGATGTACGCGGGCGCCGGCGGGAATCGGGAAACCCAATGGTGGGTGTGGGATATCGAAAACCACAAGGTCCTTAGGAAGGAGCCATTCGAAGCCCTTCGTTCAGTTCGATTCCGCATCAGCAGCGATGGCAAAAAAATCTTTGTCTATGGGGCTGGATCGTCGCTCGAAATCATTGACGCGGAAACACTGAAATCCCGGAAAATGATCTTTCTGAATAAGGACGTCACAACGAATTTAGTGACTCCTCTCGTGGGAGGAGGCGCCTAGCAATTTGTATTCGCTGGGGAACTGGAAGTGAAAGGTTGCCGTGGAGACTGAATGCCGGCCGGCCTCGATAGCTCACGTGAGGCGTTTCGAGAAGCATAATTGGTTTGGCCGGACCCTGGCTCAGTCTCCACAGGATTTTGGGTTTTAATATCCACTCGGATGCAAAGGTGTTTTGGGGGCCTTCGATTGCCACAGCCGGGTCCCGAGATGGATTCTGACGAGAGGCACATCCAAGTCATGATGAGTGAGGGTACGAGTGTTTCCCACGAGTCAACTCATGAGGCATTTCCCGGAGCGACCGGTAACGGCATTCGAGTGGCGGTCATCGATAGCGGCGTAAACCCCAATCATCCCCACGTTCAAGGTTTGGCTGGCGGAATTGCCATTGGCATGGAGACCGGCATGAACTCCTACGTGGACTTCCTGGGGCACGGCACGGCTGTCCTTGCGGCCATCCAGGAAAAAGCTCCGAAGGCCGCATTCTACGCCATTAAAATTTATTATCGCACTCTGCGGACCGATATCAATTTCTTAATCGCCGCGCTGCATTGGGCGATCGGAGAGGGAGTCGACGTAATTAATTTAAGTTTGGGGACGGCGAATCCCGCCCATTACGAGCGTATGATTCCCATCGTTCAAAAGGCGAACGATGCGGGCGTTCTATTGGTTTCCGCAGCCGAAATTGACTCTGTCCCCTTGCTGCCGGGAAGCCTGCCCGGTGTAATCGGCGTCGGAGTGGATTGGACGTGTCCGCGAAACGAGTTTCGCCAGAATCCATCAGAGCGCGAAACGCGCTGGCTGGCATCCGGATTTCCGCGCAGCTTGCCGGGAGTAGCGCCTTCCGACAATCTTCGCGGAATCAGCTTTTCGGTGGCAAACATGAGCGGATTTGTCGCCAGAGCTTGCGAGAACACAAAACAGCGGTCACCCAGCGAGATCTGTGAGGCGCTCCGGAGCGAAGCAGAACGTCTCAGTTCAATCGCCGCGCTGCCCGTTCCGGGGGTAACGCCCGCGAAGTAGCGCTTGTACCACGCGGGGAAACGAGACTCGTTATTACCTCCCGCCATCGACCTTGAACTCCTGGCCATTTGCCATACGGATCCTGGCGACGTGAATTGCCGGCGCATCGTTCTTAGCTGGATTCCCCGTGATCGTAAGTTTGTCCCCAGCCTCCAGCGAAGCCGCGGTCCAGCCTTGCCGCGACAATTGACTGGGATTTGAAAATTCCCCCTGCCATTTGTGAACCTGGCCCTTTTCGTCCTTGACGTCGAATTCCACCACGCAATGAGGGTTGACGAAGTGGAAGTCTGTTACGGTTGCCTCGAACGTTACTTCGCGGTGCGTGTCGAACTCCGACCAACCGTGGTGCGCTTCGGCCGCATGTGACATCAAGAAAAAGCTGACTGATGCCGCCAGAATAGCTAATGAGGTGTTTTTC
>JAOAPW010000257.1 GCA_025463105.1 Candidatus Acidiferrum typicum
GCTCTTCCGATCTGAGAATTAGAAATGACGCCCCGAAAGCGGTCAAGGGAATCTAAGAGATTGGTAGAATGCAGGTATTAGCTTAGATTTAGCTGGCGGCTCAACGGTCGCGAGCTACTGAGGAGCCAGCACGAGCTAATACCTTCCCCTATGTTAAGACAGGCGCTCAAGAGTCCGGCAATGCGCAAGCGCGCCCGGCAGTTTGGGCAGCTCATACGCCATTCGGCTGTGACCCCCAGAATTGGCGAGTCTCACAAGCCGGTTCTGGTGCCAGCCAGCCAGATGGGCGTGACTTTTATTGGGCACGCCAGTTTCTTCCTGCAGGTGGGTGGGGAGAACATCGTCGTCGATCCGAACTTCGCGCGCTGGCTTTTTGTGCTGAAAAGATTGCGCCAGCCGGGGGTGAAGGTTCGTGATCTGCCTCCGATCGATCTTGTGTTGATCACGCACGCGCATTTCGATCACTTGCATCGTCCTTCCTTGCGATCTCTGGTCCAGCACACAAAACAGTGGCGCGGGTCTGCGCCCACCATAGTTGTGCCGGAGCACGTTTTTGATCTGGTCTCGGACCTCGGTTTTCGCGATGTGGTCGAACTCAACTGGTGGAACAGCTATCGGCACCGCGACGTAACCATCACCCACGTGCCTTCGCGGCATTGGGGAGCACGCATTCTTCGCGATGCCCACCGCGGTTATGGGGGATACGTGATGCGTGACGGAAAGCATTCCGTCTATCACGCAGGTGATACGGCGTACTTTCCAGGGTTCCGTGAAATCGGGATGCGGCTGTCGCCTCAGGTTGCCCTGCTGCCGATCGGAGCTTACAACCCGCCACAATTTCGAAATGTTCACACCAGCCCTGGCGACGCGACCCGCGCATTTTTGGATTTGAATTCGCGATGGATGGTCCCCATGCATTACGGCACCTTCCGGCTTTCTCACGAACCCATGGACGAGCCGTTGCAATTGCTTGAGCAGGAGGCGCAGCGGGCGGGAATCAAAGACCGCGTTCTGGTTCTGCCAGAAGGAATCACCAAAATTTTTTGACACATTTTAATCTTCGGCGGACTAAAATCACCCGCCGAGGAGGATCTTATGGCTGGAAAGGTTCAAGCTGTTCCCACCGGATTTCATACCCTAACCCCACACCTCACGGTCCGCAACGCCGTTGAAGCGCTCGAATTTTATAAAAAGGCGCTCGGGGCGGAGGTTCTGCATGTTGCCAATATGCCGGACGGAAAAGTCATGCATGCTGCGCTTCGCATCGGCGATTCAATGCTGATGCTGAATGACGAAATGCCGGAATACGGCGTGCTATCGCCTCTCGGCCGCAATGGAAGCGCGGTGACCATTCACATTTACACCGATAATCCGGACGCCGCATTCAATCGCGCTGTCTCAGCCGGCGCTCAGGTGAAGATGCCCATGATGGACCAGTTCTGGGGCGATCGCTATGGAGTTGTGATCGATCCATACGGACACATGTGGTCGATTGCTGCGCACGTAAAAGATATGTCCCCCGAGGGGATGCAGCGCGGACAAGATGAAGCTATGGCAAAGGCCAAGGCAAAGATGCCGTCATCAGCGGCCGCCAAAAAGACCGCCTAGTACGCGAGCAGAATTCTCAGATCGCGCAGATTGTTGCCCGTGGGCCCGGTAACGATCGCATCACCCAGCACTTCGAACAATGGATAGGCATTGAAGGCGTTGAGATGAGCTGAGACATCGAGTCCGCGGGCTTTTGCTCTTTCCAGAGTGGTTCCGTCCGCAATCGCGCCCGCCGCGGGGCTGTTGCCGTCGATTCCATCGGAACCGGAACTGAGCACGCAGATATTTTCTCCGCTGATTTTTGTCGCGCAGTGCAACGCAAATTGCTGATTGCGACCGCCTATGCCGCCATTCTCAACCTGAACCGTAACTTCACCACCAGAAAGAAGACACACCCGCTCATGCTTCGAGCGCAATTCTCTCAGCCTTCCCAACAAGTAGTCCGCCGCTCTGGCGTAATCCCAGTCATCGCAGGAATTATCAATTTCGACGGAAAATCCCTGCTGCTTAGCTTCCCTCTCGGCAGCCTGAAGTAAAGCGGAGTTTGAAAGGATCGTCCACCAGCGCGCGTGCACGAACGCAGGATCGTCGGACTTCGGCGTCTCCTCTAGAGCGTGTCGCTCGAAGAGTTCGCGTACAGAAGCGGGGAACTGGTCAAAGAGGGTGCCCCACCCTTTGCGGTTTTCAAAGGGTGGGGGGAACCTGTCTTTCGCTGCGATCGCATAACTATCCGCGACTGTCGTCGAATCGGGCATAGTTGGCCCGGAGGCGAGGGCATCAGGCGTGTTGTCTGGGACGTCAGAAACAAGAATGGACACCTGCCGCGCCGGATACGCCGCTTGGGCCAGGCGTCCGCCTTTTACCGCTGAGAGATGTTTGCGGATCGAGTTGATTTCGCTGATCGAAGCGCCAGAGTGGACCAGGACCCGATAAGTTTCAATGACATCAGGCAGCGAGATCTCATCGTCAATCGGCTTTTCAACAATCGCCGAGCCACCTCCGCTGAGTAGATAAATCACCAGCGACGCTTCATTCTGCGTGTTCAGTGACTTGAGCATCGCATCAGCAGCGCGGATTGATTCCTCATTCGGCAGCGGATGTCCGCCGTGGAAATAACGCAAGCCGCGCACGTGAAACTCCGGGGCGACGGAACTGGCAACGATACCTTCGAAGCGTTCGCCCGTTTGTTCGTGCAATGCGGCGAGCATGGAATGCGCCGCTTTGCCAAGAGAGATAACGAAGACACGACTGTAGGAATTCAGATCGTAGAGGTCGTCGCAAATCCGGAGAACGCCGCGATCGCAATGCACGTGCCGCGAAAACGCCCGGGTGATGCTGGATTCGCGCAGAGCGTGATCGAAGATGTGGCGTGCAATTTCTTTCATTGAATGGGGTCTTTGACGGTCTCTGGAATCCTCTCTCGCACCCAGGCTTCGATGGCCACCCGCATTTCGCGTAACCGGCCTTCAAAGAAATGATCTGCGCTCTCGATGATGACCAAGTTTTTCGGCTCTGGCAAAGACTCGACAAAGGTATGCAATTGAGCGCGCGGCCCAAACTGGTCACGGCCGCCACTGACGAAAAGTTTCGGCTTGGCGCAGGAGCGCAAGAAACCCAAGTCATAACTGCGGTCCTCAACCGGCGTAACCGGAGTCCCTAGCCCGATCAGGGCTTTCACGCGATCATCGGCGCAGGCGGCACCTAAACCGATTGCCGCACCGAAGGAAAACCCAGCAAATATCAAAGGAAGATGAAACTCGTGGTCGAGCCAGTCGAGCGCGGCATGAACGTCGTCAATTTCGCCGCGGCCATGATCGTGCTCTCCGTGGCTCAACCCAGTACCACGAAAATTGAAGCGCAGTACTGGAAAACCAAAGCTGTTCAGTGCCTTCATGGCATGAAAGTCAACCTTGTTATGCATAGTCCCGCCAAACAACGGATGCGGGGGGCAAACCAGGGCAGCGTGCGTTGCATTCTCCGCGCCTGAATTGAGCAGCGCCTCGAGGTGCCCGGCGGGGCCATCGAGCATGAGAGAACGAATTGCAGTGGGTTTCGATTCCGACGCTTCCACTGCAATAGCTTAACCTGAACGGATCG
>JAOAPW010000296.1 GCA_025463105.1 Candidatus Acidiferrum typicum
GTGATATGTTCCGGTCATGATTTCCTTGCTGATCAGACTCGTGTTCAGCACCGGGACGAGTGCGAGCGCGGCGTTCAGTTCCACGCCTGGCAAAACTGCGGCGACAGCGGGGAGGACTACGACGATCATCAGCGGCGAAATGTAGCTTTGCGCCTCCTTATAACTCTTGGCAAACAATGCAATGGCCAGAAGCGCCGCTGAAAACAGCACCGCCAGAGGCAAGACCATTGTGAACACGGAAATCACTGCCTTGCCTGTCATCGTGATTTGCAGGACCGTGTCGGCGGCGCCGTTGGCCACGCCTTGCAGTAATTTTTTCCCCACGCCGAATGAAACGATCATGGAGATGACCGAGAGCACGCCCGTGGCGACCGAAGCGGTGAGAACCATCAGGAATTTTCCCAGGACCAGATGCGTTCGCGAAACCGGGCTGCAGAGAATCGTCTCGATCGTTCCGCGTTCCTTTTCGCCGGCGGTCAAATCCATGGCCGGGTACATCGCTCCGGTCAGGCACAATAAAATGATGAAGTAGGGAACGAGTCCGCCGATGAGCGCGCCGCCAACCTTTTCAGGTGACGCCACGTTCTGCTCCTTGATATCGAAGGGATGGACCATGGCCTCGGGGAGGTGCCTCGCTTCGAGACGTTCGCGAATGGCGCGATCGCGCAGGTCGCGGAAGAATTTTTCCAGACGATTGGCGCCGAAGCCCGACTTCAGTTCGCCGCGATACATATAAATCTTCACGCTCATGGGCTCGCCGGCGGCAAGCCTGGCATCGAAACCCGCGGGGATTTCCACGGCAGCGCGAATCTGTTTATTGGAGATCTCTTCGGCGTAGTCGGGTTTTTCTGGAACGATTTTCACGCCTTCCAGTTTTTCGAGTTCCGCGCGAACGTTCGGCGAATCCTCCCCGCCGAGGATCATCACCTTAGGTACTTCCTCGCTGGCTTCGCCGACCTGCCGGATCAAAACCACCAGAAGACCGATCGTTAACAAGGGCATCAGCAGGAGAGGCACGGCAATCATGGAGATCACCGTTCGCCTGTCGCGCAACGAATCAATCAGTTCCTTGCGATAAACGATGCCGATATTTCGCAGGTTCACTTTTCAACGACCTCTACGAAGATATCTTCCAGATCCTGCTTGCTGAATCGCTGCCGCAAATCCTCGAGTGTTCCTTCGGCGAGCAAGCGGCCGTTGTGGATGATGCCGATGTGATCGCAAAGTTTTTCCACTTCGCTCATCACGTGCGTGGAAAAGATCACAGTCTTGCCACGATCGCGGCATTCCCGGATGAACGCGATAATTGTGCGCGCGGCCATCACGTCCAGGCCGACTGTGGGCTCATCAAAAATCATCACGGAAGGATCGTGGACCAGGGTACGGGCGATGGAGACTTTTTGTTTCATGCCGGTGGAAAGATTGTCGCAGCGCCGGTCGCGAAAATCGTTCATTTCAAGGCGCTCGAAAATCGCATCGATGCGCTGCCGCAGAGTGTTTTCGTCGAGTCCGTGCAACCGGCCGAAGTATTCCACCATTTCGCGGGCCGAGAGGCGTCCGTAGAGCGCGGTGGCGGTGGAAAGAAATCCGACCGAGGAGCGCACTTTCTGGGATTGCCTGGTGACGTCATAGCCCGCCACGATCGCAGTACCGGCGGAAGGGGTCAGGATTGTCGCCAGGATGCGCAAGGTCGTGGTTTTTCCCGCGCCATTCGCGCCTAATAATCCGAAAATTTCTCCCGGCCTGCATCGGAAACTTACCCCGTCGACAGCACGAACTTCGCCGCGCGTCTTGTCGCGAAACCTCTTTACCAGGCCTTGCGCTTCAATCATGCGGGCTCATTTCGTGAGTGTGCGTATGCAGAGGAAACGGGCACTATTTGTTCATCCTGAATTCAGAAGGGAGCCCGCCGAAATCGGGCTCTACTTTGTTTACCCTGAATCCAGAAGGGAGCCCGCCAAAATATTGTAGCCGAACCCGGCGGTGAATGGCGTGAAGTTGGAACGAGGATTGCGAAACTAGCCCTTATGGCAATTTGGGCACTGCTTGGCGTCGAAATTCTCCGGCGTCACGCGAAACATGTTGTTACACTGTATGCAAACACGATGCAGAGCCGGTTGTCCCGGTGGAGGAGCTTCATGTTTTGGGGCATGAGACGGCGGCGGAGGTGTCTGTTCAGCACTCATGATGAAATTGTAGCACAGCGATGAGCAACTCGAAAACCCGGGCGTCGCCTGCTACGCGGCGGCATCCCGGTTAGTCCACGGCGCATCTCAAAGTTTGTCGGCCATATCCAGAACTCCGCTGGTTGCTCGTTTGCCACGTCAAACTTTGTTAGAATGCAACGTTTTGATCTCCCGGCAAGGTCCGGCAGAGTAAGGACGGTATGGGACCGGCATTTGGACGAAGACTGTGGATCATTGTGCTCGCCGCCCTGGTGCTGACGGCGATTCTGGTTTTTATCAGCGGCCGCGGAGGCACGGCGCGAGTGGCGGTCGCGAGCGTCGCCAGGGAGAATTTGAGCTCAGTTGTTTCCAGCAATGGCAAAGTGGAACCGGTAACGCCGATTTCGCTGCGCGTGAGTTTCCCCACATTCGTCAAGAGAGTATATGCCGTGGAAGGGCAGCACGTGAAGCGCGGGCAGTTGCTCTACGTCCTGGACGACGCGGGATTGGCCGCCGAACTTGCGCAGTCGCGCGCCGACCTGAACATGGAAGAGGAGGCGCTCCGCGTTGCGAAATCAGGCGGCCGCGCCGATCAAGTTGCCAAGACCGCCGCCGAATTGCAAAAGGCTCTGGCCATGCGCGAGCAGTTGCGCCGTGACAACGAATCGTTGACCAGGCTGGTGGCTCAGAAAGCTGCTACGCCGCATGAGTTCGAGGAGAACCGGTTGGCGCTGGCGCAAGCAGAAGCGGATGTGCAATCGCTCGAAAAAGCGAAGCAAACGTATGTCAATCAGGCTCAACTCGATATTGAACGCGTCACTCTTCTGGTGGAACACGCTAGAAATCAAGTCCAGGACCTCGAGGAAAAATCGGCTTCGACGCACGGAACAGCTCCTGCCGATGGAACATTATATTCACTGCCCATACATCAGGGCGATTTCGTGAAGGAGGGTGATCTGCTCGCCGAGATGGCCGACATGCATCACGTCCGTGTTCGCGCATTTATCGATGAACCCGAACTCGGGCAGATCGATCTGAATCAGGCAGTGGAAATTTTCTGGGACGCGCATCCCGATCGTGAATGGGCCGGTCGCACTGAAGTGGTCCCGAAACAAGTGGTAGCCCATGGCACGCGCAATGTCGGCGAATTAATTTGTTCGGTATCCAACGAGCGCCTGGATCTGATACCGAACACCACCGTCGACGTACGAATCCATATCAGTGAGCGGCCCAACGCGCTCGTGATTCCTCGCGGCGCCCTATTCATCGATGGCGGCAAACGATTTGTTTTTGTGGTGCAGGGCAATCGCCTGCACCGGCGCGATATCAGGGTCGGCATCGCGAATCCAACGATGATCGAGGTCCTCTCAGGCTTGCAAGAGGGTGATCAAGTCGCGTTGCCCGGCGACGTCTCGCTAAAGGAAAACTTGCGGATACGGCCGGTGCGTACCGAATGAAATTCCGCGTGCGATGCGCAATTCTGCTGGCGGCAGCTTTTGTGCTGCATGCGAGCCCCGCTCGCTGTGCGCAAAACTCCGTTGCCGATGCGCAGCGCGAATTTAACGCCGGACATTATCACAAGGCCGTCGACGCCCTGACTGCCGCAGCCGCAAAATCTCCCGATGATGCGCCGCTTCATTTCCTGCTCGGCCAGTGCTATTACGAGCTTCGCGAATTCACCCGCGCGGCAGCCAGTCTCGAGCGCAGCGTTCAATTGGCTCCCAACCAGTCCGAATATCACGACTGGCTCGGCAAGGCGTACGGCCGCAGGGCCGAAGAGACA
>JAOAPW010000343.1 GCA_025463105.1 Candidatus Acidiferrum typicum
CAGCCGTCTATCGCTTCAAGGATCCGAAACCCGTTGTAGAAGTGACGACCGCCCGCAGCGCAGCCAATTCTCCTGTACAGGCGTTGCTCAATGCCAGCGGGTACGTGACTCCGCGGCGGCGGTCCAGCGTGGCGGCGAAAATAACTGGAAAAGTGATCGAGGTAGATACGGACGAAGGCATGCACGTCAAGGAAGGCCAGATCATTGCCCGTCTGGATTGCTCTGAATCCGATGCCGCGCTGGCATCGGCGAAAGCGGACCGCATTGCGACGCAATCTTTGATAGAAGATCTGCAAGTGAACCTGGCGAACGCCGACAGAGAACTCAAGCGAACGCAGCAACTCACCGAGGCGGGCGTCTCGACTCCGCAGGCTCTGGATGCAGCGCGCACACTGACGGATAGCTATCGCGCGCGCATCGCTCTGACGAAGCAGCAAGTGGCCGCCGCGGATCGAAAGATTGATGTCGCGCAGGAGAACGTGAACAACTGCACGATTCGCGCTCCGTTCACGGGGCAAGTTGTTTCAAAAGACGCGCAGGTGGGCGAAATGGTGTCTCCCATTTCGGCCGGTGGCGGATTTACGCGAACCGGCATCGCCACCATCGTGGATATGCAGTCGAACGAAATCGAAGTGGACGTGAATGAATCATACATCGCGCGCGTCAAGTCGCATCAGAAAGTGATCGCCACACTCGATGCCTATCCCAACTGGCAGATTCCTTCACACGTGCGGACAATTATTCCCACTGCCGACCGCCAAAAAGCGACCGTGAAAGTCCGGATCACATTTGATCAGCTCGATCCGCGAATTCTGCCGGATATGGGCGTCAAAGTAGGATTTCTGGGAGACGAGCAGCCTCGAACCGGCGCGAGTAGCGGAACCGCGGCGGCAAAGGCCGTGATCCCGGGCTCTGCTGTGGGCCAGCAAGACGGGAAATCAAATGTATTTTTAGTGCACGATGGCAAAGTGGAACGCCGCGCCGTGACGCTGGGATCGCAGCGGGGAGATGATGTCGAGGTCCTGGCAGGCGTGTCCGAAGGCGATACGCTGGTGTTGAAAGTTCCCGAAAATTTGCGCGACGGGCAGACTGTTGTCGTCAAACAATGAGGATCGAGTCATGGTAAGAGTCGACGGAAGTGGAAGTTCCGCGAGCCTGGTTCACGTGCGCGGCCTCGATAAGACGTACTCGCGCGGCGGCGAAGTAATCCACGTCCTCAAGGGACTGAACCTCGATATCGATAGCGGAGACTTCGTCGCATTCATGGGTCCCAGCGGATCGGGCAAAACCACTTTACTGAATTTGCTAGGTGGGCTGGACGTTCCCTCCGCCGGAACCATCTCCGTGGCCGGCGATGAAATCACTCACATGTCAGCGAGTAAACTAACGGCCTGGAGGGCGCGCCACGTCGGCTTCATTTTTCAGATGTATAACCTCATCCCTGTCCTGACCGCGTTTCAAAATGTTGAGCTGCCGCTGTTGCTCACGAAGCTTTCCAAATCCGATCGCAGGCGGCACGTGGAAACAGCGCTCGAGGTGGTTGGCCTGGCGGATCGCATGCAGCACTATCCTCGGCAACTTTCCGGCGGGCAGGAGCAGCGCGTGGCGATCGCTCGTGCAATCGTTTCGGATCCTACGTTTTTGCTTTGTGACGAGCCGACAGGAGACCTGGACCGCAAGGCCGCCGACGAAATCATGGATTTGGTAGGGCGGCTGGTCAATGAATTCGGCAAGTCGGTTCTGATGGTCACGCATGACCCGGCGGTGGCGCAGGGAGCGCAAGTGACATTGCGTCTGGAAAAAGGAAGTCTGGTGGGCGCGCCCGAGGGAGCGGGAGTCGCATGAAATTCCTGCCGCTGGTGATTGCGAATCTGTTTAGGAAAAAGATTCGTACCGCTTTGACGATTGGATCTTTCACTGTTGCGCTATTCCTTTTTGGATTGCTTGTTATTGTTCGCGGAGCGTTCAGCCAGGGCGTGGACATTGCCGGCGCCGATCGCCTGGTGATCATCAACAAGACTTCGTTGATCCAACCGCTGCCGCTTTCCTACCGCGATCGCCTGCTGCGAATTCCCGGGATCAAGCAAGTGACTTTTCAAAACTGGTTTGGAGGGGTCTATCAGGACGAAAAGAATTTCTTTCCGCAATTTGCGGTGGACATAGACAACCAGAGAGCCATGTACCCGGAATTTGTCGTTTCAGAGGATCAGTGGAAGGCGTTTGTCGCGGACCGCGAGGGCGCGATCGTTGGCCAGAGTCTTGCCGACCGATTCGGGTGGAAAGTCGGAGATCGCATCCCCATCAAAGGCACGATTTATACCGGGCAATGGGAGTTCAACGTTCGAGGAATTTATCACGGCACGCGCGCTCAGGATGACACCACGCAATTCTGGTTTCACTGGGATTTTCTTGAGGAGCGGAGAGCGTTTGGGAAAGGCGATGTCGGCTGGTACGTCGTTCGCGTAAGTAATCCCGATCAGTCCGTGCAGGTAGCCAAGACAATCGACGCGGAGTTTGCGAATTCGCCTTTTGAAACCAAAACGGATACGGAGAAGGCCTTCGCGGCGTCCTTCGTGAAGCAGATGGGAAATATCGAATTTCTGATTCTCACCGTTGGCGGAGTCGTCTTCTTTACGCTGCTTCTGGTTACAGGAAACACCATGGCCATCGCGGTACGCGAACGCACTGGAGAATTGGCCGTGCTCAAAGCGTTGGGATTTTCCAACCGCTTCGTGCTCCTGCTGGTGATGATGGAATCGCTGATTCTGGCCTTTATTGGCGGAGGTTTGGGAATGCTGCTGGCGAAGCTCTTCAGCCTGCATGGCGATCCCACGAATGGAATCCTGCCCTATTTTTATTTGCCGCCGCTGGCGATCGCGAACGGAGTGGGCACGGCGCTGCTTGTCGGAGTGGCCGGAGGAATTTTACCCGCGATTTCCGCGATGCGTCTGCGTGTCGTGGATGCGATTCGGAGAGTCTGATCGTGGCCATTCCCGTCATCTACAATTTGCGAAGCGTCAGGGCGCGCTGGACTTCAGCCATCGTTGCAATTCTTGGAATTGCCGGAACCGTTTCCGTCTTTGTGGCGATGATGTCGCTTGCTCGCGGATTCAAGATGACGCTGGTGAGTTCGGGATCGACGCAAAATGCCATGATTCGCCGCGCCG
>JAOAPW010000353.1 GCA_025463105.1 Candidatus Acidiferrum typicum
GCGCTCATTGGCCCGTGCGAAATCAAGTCAAAACCACACAGGCTGAAGCCTGTGCTACGAAAACCCGTTATAGAACGCGTTCATTTCGCCGCTCAGACCCGCAATCAAAGTTTTAAAGCAAATCTTACCTCGGGTGCGCTGGCAGTTTTTGTGTCCATGATAGAATCCGGTCGTACGAACTGTGGAATTGGGCTTCACTTCGCTCTCAAGGCGCGTACATGACTGGAACCGCACTATTAATTTCCGCAGCTTGCTTTGCAGCCGGTTTCGCAATTGCCTGGCTATGGTCTCGTGGTTCGGCCGGAGCCGGGCGGCTTGAACTGGAAAAACGCGCCGCGGGTCTTGACGGCGCCGTCGGAGAATTGAAGAAGCAGGCAGAGTTGTTGCAGAACGATTTGCGGAGCGCGCAGAGGCGAATTGAAGAGGAACAGAAATTGCGGTCCGCAGCGGAGAAAGACGCCGAGGCGCAACGCTCGAATCTCGCCGAACAAAGACGAATTCTGGACGATGCGCAGGAAAAGTTGAAAGAAGCCTTCCAGTCTCTCGCAGGCGAAGCCCTGCAGGCGAGCAGCAGGCAATTTATTGACCTGGCGAAGGCTCGGTTCGATTCGCTCCAGAAGGAAGCCGAAGGCGATCTTGAGCAGCGCAAGGTGGCGATTCAGGCCATGGTGTCTCCGCTCGAAACGGCCCTTCGTGATCTTCGCGCGGAAGTGACACGCGTCGAATCGGCCCGTCAGGAAGCTTACGGCAGCCTGCGGAGCGAGGTGCAGCAACTCGCGCTGACCAGTAAGGAACTTCGGCAGGAAACGGGAAGCTTGGTGAGTTCACTCAAGCAGCCCCAGGTAAAAGGAAAATGGGGGGAATTAACTTTAAGGCGCGCCGTCGAATTAGCCGGCATGTCTCCGCACTGTGATTTTGTCGAGCAACAGTCCGTGGATACCGAGGGTGGACGTCTGCGTCCCGACCTGATCGTCCACTTGCCCGGCGGGACGCAGATCGTCATTGATGCGAAAGTTCCGCTGCACGCATTCCTGGCCGCGATCGGTACCGATTCAGAGACAGAGAAAAAGCTCGCCATGGCGCAGCATGCGAGGCTCATTCGGGATCATATTGGGCGGCTTTCCGCCAAGGAATACTGGAAACAATTTGAGCCTACTCCGGAATTCGTGGTCCTTTTTGTTCCGGGTGAGTCATTTTTCAGTGCGGCCCTCGAACATGATCTCACTCTCATTGAGGATTCGATAGCAGAGCACGTCGTGCTGGCCAGTCCGACTACCTTGATCGCGCTTCTTCGCGCGATCGCGTACGGTTGGAGGGAACAACTCGTCGCCGAAAATGCGGAGCGCATTAAGGATTTGGGAAAACAGCTCTATGAGCGCGTGGTGACGTTCGCCGAACATCTCGCGGAAGTCGCGAAAGGATTGGAGCGCGCGAATCGGGCCTATAACAATGCCGTAGCATCTTTTGACAATCGCCTCATGCCGTCCATGCGCAAGTTTAAGGAGATGGGTGTTGGCAGCAATGCTGAAGTACCGGAATTGGATCCTGTTGAGACGTCCCCACGACCACTGCTGTCCGTGCCAGAACCAGACACGCCTTAACGCGATGTACTTGCCGAAAATTTAATTCAGAGCCTGCGCCACCAGACGCCTCAGCCGTTCGCGGTCTTCTGATTTCATGTGCACGAATTCCACGCCGGTGCCTTTGGGTGAGACGTTGCGTACGACCGCTGTAAATTGAAGTCGCCGCAATCCGGAGCGCATCTCCACGTGTAACGATTCGCCCACGGCGATTCGCCGGTCCGATTCCAGGAATGCTCCGCCAAGACTGATGGTTCGCACTCGCGCGGCGCTGGAATGCGTTCCGACGATCGTGGCCGGAAGCGGAGTCTGGAGGTGCGCGCGAACGTATCTGCGCGGTCTGGCGTGCGCTTTGCCGGATTTCGAGGGCGCCTTTTCCGCCGTTGGCGTGCGTGCGGCGGATTGCTTGCCTTCGAGCAGAGCCAGCGCTTCTTCCGCCACAGCGCGCAATGCCGCGGGCTCACTATGCGCCAGTCCGTTGCGTTCCCTTACGATGCGCAGTAAAAGCGGGGCAGCTTCAGCAACCCGCATTTTCCCCAAAGCTTCGACGGCCTTAATGCGGAAGTAAATGTCGCGCAACCCCAGGCATTCGCCCGCGGCCACCTTCAATAACAGCGGAATCGCTGCGGTCTCATTAGCGGACCCCAGATGATCGATCATGCCGGGAACGACCATTGCGTGCGCTTCGACAAGCAGAGACAGGAACGCTTTCGCAGCGGCCGAAACTACCGAGGGATTTGTCCAGCGCGCCAGTTCGCTGACGGCCAGGTCCTGCAAACTCCATTCCCAGCTTGGCAATGCGCGAGGCAAAGCTCCCGCCAGGCGCTTTGGATCTGATGATGCCAGCAGGTAAATTGCGGTCGCGATCCGTTGACGGCGCGGTTCATACAGCCGTGATTCCAGGAGGCCAAGTACAGGTTCGCCCGCCGCGTGAACCAGGCGCACCATGGCAGGCAGGGAATCGATTCCGCTCGAAGCAGTCAGCAAAAGTCCCAGACGATCGATCAGACGATCCGGACACCGCCTCAGCAGTCGCGGAATCACAGGATTCAATGGACGGTTCGCCAGGGCTTCCTCCACCAGATAAAGCCACTGTTCGTCGTTGAGGATGCGTCCCACCAGCGTGGAGATATGCGCATGTTCGTCGTCCCGGGGAGACAATTCGAGCGTTTCGAGAATTCGTTCGAACTCCGCATACTCATGCTTTACGAGGGATACTCGCGCCAGGCTCTCCACCACGGCGGACAGCAGCCCTGCAACTCCCGGCGAGGTTTCCACGAGCAGCGCCTGCACGACTCCCTTGCCGAAATCGGCGATCGAAGGATGCGGCCAGAGACGCTCAATTTGCGGCGCCAGTTCCGCGAGCCCGGAGGCCACGGTTCTCCGCACTTTTCCTTCCTCTGATTCCAGAGAACGCGTGAATGCCAGAAGCACGGCACGCCCTTCGCGTCCCGCCGCTTCTGATTTCCTTTTCTGGGCAGCGAGCGCCAGCGGCTCAAGGTATTTCGCCACTACCGCGGATGGCACACACCACGCGTAGTTACTGCGCAATGTCTTCGCTTTTACGCGGGCCGGAAGCGTATTCCAGAATCTTTCGCACAGGGCGGCCACCCGCGTTTCGTCGTGTTGAGCTGCTCCAAAACGTATGGCCCCGGCGTTTATGGCCTCATTTCGCACCTGGTCGAGGCGGATTACTAACCGTGTAAGCTCGAGTGCGGTTGTTCGCCCGGCCTCGAACTCCTGCTTTAGGAAACCAAGCATCAAGGCATCGGCCAGACGGCCTAAATAGGGTTCCAGGGTTTCGCCCTCGCGCGGCTTGAGGTTTGAAACAGTATGCACGGCCAGTGAAACCGCGAGACGATCGGCGCCCGACAGAACCGAGTGAGGTCGCCGCGCGACATCCTCAGGCGAAGTTTCCCTATCAGGATCTCGC
>JAOAPW010000354.1 GCA_025463105.1 Candidatus Acidiferrum typicum
TGAAGTCGTGTTCGATTCTCTGGGTCACGTGATTTCACACGGATTTAAAAGGCCGGAGTGAAAAGCGCATGGAGACTCACAGAAGCCAAAAGGCAAGGCGTTCGATTCGTCTTCCTGGATTTGCCTATTCAAGGCAAGGGAATTATTTCATTACGATATGTGCAGACCGGAGACGGTGCCTTTTTGGCCGAATCGACGAAAACGGAACTGTCCTGACCAAGATTGGCGAGATCATAAAAGAATGCTGGATAGAGATTCCGCAGCATTTTCCTGACGTCGGAATTGAATCCTATGGTGTGATGCCAAATCATTTGCACGGCATCTTAGTCGTTAATCCGACGTCTCTGGACGTCTCCCCACAACCCAGGTTGACTCTGACCGCGGAATCTTTCGGCAAACCCGTAAGCGGGTCCATCCCAACGATCATCCGCTCATTCAAGGCGGCAGTGACCGAACGTGTGCAACAATCCGGTCCGCTGATCAGTGGAGCCGGCTGGCACAGAGGATATTTCGAACGGGTTCTCCGGCATAGCCGAGAGTTCGTAAACGCAAAAGACTACATCATCAAAAATCCTTTGCGCTGGGCTTTCGATGAAGAAAATCCAGAGAGGAAATCGCCGCTATGAAGTTGTAGGGGCACGGCATTGCCGTGCCCTTACATGTCGGCAGGAAACACAACGACTTGTCGTTCTTCGCCGACGCCTTCACTTGAAGTTCGTATGCCGGGTTCTTCCTTTAAAACAAGGTGCAGGATACGGCGTTCGCGCGCGCTCATGGCATTGAATCGGAACGGGGAATGAGTTTCGCGGACACGGTCGGCGGCAACGCGGGCGGAAAGTTTCAATTCCTCGATGCGAATGGCGCGATAACCACCCGCATCGAATCGGATACGGCCGTAGAATTGCGGATCCAGCCAAAGCCAGCGCAGCGCGATGTGTTCGAGCGCCTTCAGCAATTCGGCATTGCGCTCAAGCAACACGTCCTGATCGCGGCCTCGAAATAGAACAAGAATTTCCGGATTTTCCAGCTCTGTCGCAGCGGCCGGGCCGGTCGTGCGTATTTCATACGCCAGTTCGAATCGCCCAGTGCGAAGCAGCGTGTCGATGCAGCGGCGCAACTCCGCACTCGTCGTCGCGTGATCGAGTTTTCCGTCAACGACAAGATTGGGACGCGAGACTGAAGTCACCGATGCACTCCTTTATGACGGCGGTCTCCCCTTCTGGATTCAGGGTAAACAAGTAGAGCCCGCACCCGTCTCCCGGCGGGCTCACGCTTCGCTTGAAGCGTTCAGTAAAATAGCGCCCGCACCCGAAGCCCGCGCACGATCATTCGCGCGCTTCCGCTATTTTTTCTTCCCCGGGCCACGTGACGGTTTCGGCGGAGGCGGCATGGTCCGAGTGAGGTACCACTGCTGTACGATTGCGACCAGATTGCTCGCAAGAATATACAACTGAAGTCCACTGGGCGACCACGCGAACATACCGCCCATCATTAACGGCATCAAGCCCATCATTTTTGCCTGCGCCGGATCCATGCCCGGTGTGGGAGTCATCTTCTGTACCAGGTACATTGTGGCCGCCACAATAATCGGCAAAATATAAAACGGATCGCGCGCCGAGAGGTCGTGCACCCATCCAAGCCATGGTGCATGCCGCAACTCGATCGTATAAGCGAGCATGGCGTAAAGGCCCATCCAGATGGGCATCTGGATCAACATGGGCCAGCAACTTCCGAGTGGGTTGATGCCCTCGCGCGAATACACGGCCATTACTTCTTTGTTCATTTCGGCCTTGCGTGGATCGCGCATCGAATACTTCTTGTACTTCTCCTGAATGCTTTTAATTTCCGGCGCGACTTTCTGCATTTTTTGCATCGCGCGCATGCTTTTCACCTTGAGCGGGAACATCACCATGTTAATTCCAATGGTGATCAGCACGATGGCCCAGCCGTAGTTGGGCACGAAGTGGTACATCCAGAGCAGCGCGTAAAACAGCGGCTCGGCGATGAAACCTCTCCACCCGAACTGCACCAGACTATTCAGCTGCGGTCTGACGGCTTTGAGTCCATCAATACTCTTGGGGCCCACGTACATTCGGAAGTCCTGCGGACCGGGTTTTACAAAGCCCGCAGCCATTTCAGGAACCATTTCGGTTTCGACTTTTCCATCCGTGCCAGTGATCTCGTGCTGGGAAGTCCAGCCGATGAGTGAAAATTCCGGCGGCGTATAAGCAGGGGGCGGTTGGATCTGTGGCAAGAATGCGGCAGCAAAATAGAGGTCCTCGATACCGACAAAATCAAACGGCCCGGGAATTTTTTCGCGAACGCCGGGCTGACCAGGCTTGCCAAGATTCTTCGCTGACAATGTGTTCAATTTTCCCGCGGCGCTGGTGAACACTTGCGTTTGCAAAGCGGCGCGGTATGCAGTGATGTCTCCAAAGCCGCCTCGCCAGGAAACACCATACGGCAAGGGCGTACCGTCCAGGCTCACGGAAGTCTGCACGTCGACGATATAGCTTTCGTTGAATTTTAAATGCTTGTTAACTTCCAGGCGCCCATCGCTCCAGCTGAAGGTTACATCCACTGGTGCCTTCAGGACTGCGCCGGCTTCGGGAACGGTTCCACCAGATTTGATTTCATAGAAAGCGCTATTTGCCGCTGATTCCTGCTGAGGATCGTCGAGCGCGAGCGAAAAAGGATAACCGCCTTCTTGCTGCGCGGCGTCAGGATGAACCAAATCGAGCGGCCGCGGCGGTGAATGATCGTCAGTGAATTTGGTAAGTTGCCAGCTGCGCACCACTGCGCCGCGATTGGAAAACTGAATGTGGTAGAGGCCGCTTTCAATTACGATCGAGCGCTCCTCTCCGGCCGCGTGCATGGCTACCGGAACTGCATTCGCTGATGTTTTCGCAGAAGATGTCGCGGCGCCGGCCGGCGTAGGGGACGCTGGCGTTGTAGCTACCGGATTGGTTTTGACGGTTGGCGGAGGCGGTTTATAGATGAGCGACCACGCGGCGATTACCAACAGGCACAGCACAGCCGCAATCAGCGAGCGAGTTTCGGTGGAAAGTTCTTTACGCTCGCTCACGAAGTGACCTCGGATCCTGAAGAACTGCGAGCGTGGCCCGCAACTTTATCCCCAGCGTTCGCGGAATCCGGCGTCTCAGCATTGGCATCCGCGCCACACGGATGTTCTTCGCCTTCCGGAACCAGATCGACGCCACCGCGAGTGAACGGGTGGCAACGCGCAAGACGCTTGAGGGCAAGCCATGAACCGTGCCGCGCGCCGTGAAGCTGCACGGCGGTGGCGGCATACTTGGAACAGGACGGATAGAATTTGCAGGCGCTTGGCATTAACGCGGAGAAAAACGTCTGGTATACGCGAATCGCCATTAGAAGCGCGCGTGCCTGCACGCTCAGACTTTTGGAGCGATGCTGCGAAGCAGGCGCACGAGTTCCGCCTGCAGCGGCGCGAAAGGCGCCTGCGCCACTGAGCGCCGCGGATGAATCACGATGTCCCATCCCGATGGAATCTCCGTCCTATTACACCGCAGAATTTCCCTGATGCGTCGGCGAATGCGATTGCGCACTACTGCGCCGCCCAGAGCTTTCTTCACGCTGATGCCAAACCGGCTGTGCGGACGCGACCCAGTCGTCTTTTGCCCTGCGTCCTCGATGTTAGCGTGGCCAGCCGCAGGCCCTCGCCCTGAAGGCTCAAGCCGAATCGTCTGCTGCGCGCGAAAGAATATTGCAAACTGAGGGCTCGTGCGGCGTTGGCCCGCGCCATAGACAGCTTCGTATTCGGCGCGCCGCAACAATCGTACGGAACGCGAAAAACCCAGCTGCGGGCCATTTCTATCTTCAGATCGGCGTAAGACGATGACGTCCTTTTTTGCGGCGCGCTGCAAGTACCTTGCGACCCCCGGCTGTCTTCATGCGTGTGCGAAAGCCGTGCGTCTTGTGACGGCGGCGAACTTTCGGTTGAAACGTGCGTTTCGGCAAAGAATTCTCCCCTTCAGTCCCACGAAGTGAACCGAATCAAAATGTGTAGTGTAGTGGAGGTAACGGATGCGGTCAAGGAGAGGCCTTGCAACTGTCAAAGCTCTTTTAAATGTCCCCTTTCTTTAATCTCCACCCGCCGGCGAAACCTCTCTGGCCTGGCTTGCGGCTCGCACGTCTCGCGCGGCTTCAACCGGATTGGCCGGTAACTGTAACTCACCCCACCAGACTCACCTTATTGTTATTATTGACGAGTTTGAACATCCTCTCTCACACTATCGTCGAGGTTAAACAATTTCCGGCCGAATTGGTCTTAGTGGGACCGATAT
>JAOAPW010000377.1 GCA_025463105.1 Candidatus Acidiferrum typicum
GGAAAATTATCCGTCCCATCCACGATGATGTCGAAGTCGCGGAACATGTCCAAGGCATTTTCGCTGGTGAGTCTGGTTTCGAAGGTTTCGATTTCGATCGTCGGATTAAGCCCCGAAAGACGTTCCTTGGCGGCCTCCGTCTTATGCTTACCGACATCGGCCGTCGAAAACGTCACTTGGCGCTGCAGGTTTGAAAAGTCCACGACATCGAAATCCACAAGGCCCAGGTGGCCTACGCCAGCCGCAGCCAGGTAGAGACCAAGTGGCGCGCCCAGTCCGCCGGTGCCGATCAGTAGCACTCTGGCGCGTTTCAGCTTAAGCTGTCCCTCCAGGCCAACCTCGGGCATGATGAGGTGCCGGCTGTAGCGTTGTATCTCTTCTTTCGAAAGCTTCACTTCTTGTTTTTGCAGCGTGTCAGTCGGTATTGCCACGGACGTTCTCCTCTACGATCTCCAACGTTTCTTGCCGTCGCCGGGCGTGGAACTCTTCAATTAAGATGTCGATCCACCCCGCCCGCAATGGATGGCACGATACTGACCGTGTCTCCATCTTTGGTGCGCGTATTCTCTTTGTCCAGGAATCGGATGTCCTCGTCGTTCAGATATACGTTTACAAAGCTGCGAATTTTTCCCTCATCGGTGTAGAGATGCTTGCGCAGTTCGCCGAAGCTTCCCGTAAGACTTCCGAGCGCCTCGCCCACCGTAGTTGCGTTACATTCGATGCTGGCCTGCTTCCCCGTGAATTGACGAAGCGGCGTCGGAATCAAAACCTTTACGGCCATGCGGTCATTCCCCCCTCGTCTGACACCCTTATCTCAATACCAAATCTAACACCAATCCTGGACCCTGCATCTGATGCGCTAGCCCCCGCTGAAGTTTCAACCCGTTTAGTAGCATAGACTTCAGTGTGTGAGTTTTTGACTTTTGCTCTCCGATCAGCGAGGCAGAGATCAAAAAACACACAGGCTGTCCTTCACCGCGTTCAGGATAAAAAGCCTGTGCTACTGGCTTTGCGCCCCCTGGCGCGATGTGCGAACCGGTAAAACTTCCTCCGGCTGAAACTTCGAGCGGTCATCTTCGAGCCGCCAGGACGTCAAATCCTTTGCATTTCCCGCGTTCACGCTTACGATCACGTAGCTGTACCAAGGCCAGGCGTGTTCCTGATCGAATTCGCTCGGCCGCGCCGGGTGATCGGGATGAGAATGATACCATCCCAGCAACTCCAGTCCACGCTCGGATGCAGCGCGTTCAGCATCGCGAAAATCCTCCGGCGTGATCGAAAAGCGATTGCGCGGAGAATCGTCTCTGCGATTGATCAGCGGAAATAAGGAATGAACTTCCCGACCGGCCTCGCCGTCGATTCCCAACAGCGCGCCACAGCATTCGTGCGGATAATCCTTCGCGCCATGGTCGCGAATTTCTTTGTCTAGATTTGTCGCCAGCAATAGCATCGCGCGATTCTCGCTATTTGATTTTGTGAAGCGCCACCCAATTCGTAGCTCGTCCCGGTCTAACCGGGACGAGGTTTGCTTGCTACTCGTAAGGAAAACCCCCGCGTCTGACCCTGCGCGTTCGCTCAGGACAAGAGACGCGGGCTACAAAAATCCTGCGCGGCCCGCTAAACCTCGTTCCAGAAACGTTCGCTCAAATACTTCGTTCCAGAATCCGGGAAGATAGTGACGATTACGGCGTGTTCCGCGGCATTCAGCGATGCGGCGACCTGAAAGCAGCCTTCGAGAGCGGCGGCGGCGCTCGGGCTCAGGAGCAATCCCTCTTCTCGCGCGGCGCGCTTTACCAGGCGATATGCAGTCTCGGTCTCAATCGTCAGGTTGGAGTCGGCCAGCGAGGCGTCATAAATATCCGGGACGATCGCCGTGGGCATGTGCTTCCAGCCCTCCAGGCCGTGAAACGCCGCGTCCGGTTGAAGGCTGATGCAACGAATAGCCGGATTTAACTCCCGCAAGCGTCGCGTTGTGCCCACGAACGTTCCGCTGGTCCCAAGTCCGGCCACAAAGTGAGTGACGCGTCCGCCCGTCTGCTCCCAGATTTCATTTGCCGTGGTCTTGTAGTGCGCGCGCCAATTCGCCGGATTTCCGTATTGATTCGGATAGAAATATTTTCCTGGTTCAGCTGCGATGATTTCCCGTGCGCGGGTGATGGCTCCGTCGGATCCTTCATCGCCGGCCGTAATCACAAGTTCCGCGCCAAAGGCCGCCAGAATTTTCTTGCGTTCCTCACTGGCGCTGGCCGGCAGGCACAACTTCACGCGATATCCAGACGCCGCCGCAATCATGGCATAGGCGATTCCGGTATTTCCGCTCGTGGCATCAAGAATCGTCTGGCCGGGCTTCAGTTTCCCTTCGCGTTCCGCTTCTCGAATCATCTCCAGCGCCGGGCGATCCTTCACCGAGCCTCCGGGATTGAACCATTCCGCCTTGCCGTAAAACTCGGCATTCGGATAATTCCGCCCCAGACGCCCCAGGCGCAGCAATGGTGTGTTGCCAATGCAATCGAGGAGAGTCTGTCCCATGGCCGCCGTGCTTGCCGATGACTCCGTCGAGAGCGATGTTTTCGCTGTTTGCATCTGCCCCGGTTTACCTCCGGCTTGTCTCGAACAGTTCCCGAACTTCTCAGCTCACCCACCCGACAAATAGATGCGGGACACCTTCAGGTGCATTCAGCTAATTTAGCATAACTTAGGTGAATCCGGTCCGAATCGGCCCGCGGAATGCGGCTTCCAACGAATCGCAGTTTCACTGGCTGCAGCATCGCTCGCGCACCGACAGTATCGGTCATGTTTTCATTATCATGTGAAACATGCATTCTCACTGGCGAGCTTATTGCCTTTACACGGCCAACTGCCTTCCGTATTCTTTAGTCCTATGTGGAATGTAAACGATCGATTTGAAGCGCGCCTGCTGGAAGCCTTGCCGGCCGCGGGATTCATTGTCAGCAGCACGGGCGGCGTGACGCGCGTGGAAAAATACGGCAGCGGCGCGGAGTTTCGCCGAACTGCGGACGACCATTACCTGATGACCATTCTTCCGACGATTCTGATGAACGGCCAATTCACGCGTTTATGGGATGCGGGATATCAAAAATTCCTTCTCACCGATGACGGTCGGAAATTTCCCGCGACTGCCGACCAACTCCTGCGCATGCGCCGCTTCAACGAAGAGTTGAGAACCGCGCTCGGCGTGCCTACATATTACAACGAAGCTCTCGGATCGACATCCCAAGTGTCAGTGTACGATCGCGTCAAAGGACGCAGCGGGGACGATCCCGGCCGAACCGTCGGCGTGAAACCGGTTACGGGACACTAATATTATTTGCGTAGCACGGGCTTCAGCCTCTGTGGTTTTCACCTTGCTAGACCCAAATCAAATGCACACAGGCTGAAGCCTGTGCTACTAAAACCGCGCTTGTAAGCAGGAATCAGAAAAAAAGAAATCGTTTGCGGCGGGGATATTGCGGAGGCTTGGCTGAGGGGTCGGCTTGTTCCGGCTCGTAAGGGAGGTTGCGGCCCTCGAATACCGCAAGCGGGTTGTCCTGGAACAGCGCGCGGGCGACGGTCTCGCCACGGCGTGCGACGACTGCCTCGAAAGCGGCGCGAAGCTGCAGCGGGCGGCCCTTCAGGTTGTGGGCATCGCTTGAGACAAAATGAATGCGGTCGGCATCGAGCCACTCTTCCGCGCGACTCTGCGCCGCTGATCCGAAACGTCCGAGAATGGAGAGCGCCGTGATCTGCACGTAGCAGCCCTGGTGCAGCCAGCGATACATCCGCTCGGGCTGCGCTCGCAGCAGCCCATTCCGCTCCGGATGCGTGATGATGGGAGACAGTCCGGCCAGCTGCAACTGGTGCAGCGTCTCGTCCACCGAAGGTGGAATCGCGAAATCGGCAAATTCGACCAGCAAATAATTTTTCTGGTTGAGCGTGTATTTCTGCGGATTTTTCTGAAGGTCCTGCAAATTTTCGAAGCTTAAATGGAAATCGCAACCCGTCGCTAGCGTCAGCCGATCGCCCACAGCCGACTGCAATTCATCCCGGCGCCGACGGATGAGATCGGGATCAAATTTATATTGTGAATTTGCGTGCGGAGTGCCGATGACATGCGTGATTCCGTCGGCAATGGCCATTTCAGCCATTTGAATCGACGTTTCGAGAGTGTCCGCGCCGTCGTCCAGGCCGGGAAGAAGGTGGCAATGAATGTCAACCATGTACTTCCGGCAAAGATACTCGAATCGATTGTCACGGACAATCAATAAGATCGCGATGGTTTCATGTTCGCCAAGCCGAGCGGGTTTCACTAATGCTATCACCATCGTCTCGCAACGACGCCCGCAATTCGTTCCCTGGAGGTCACCGCGCGGCGAATACCTTCCCCCTGCTATAATTCCCGCTGCGCTACACTCGGAATAAGCGCGTGACTGGCACACGCTGACGCATGGCAACTTTTTATATTGAACAATTCGGCTGCCGGGCGACGCAGGCGGATGCGGCGGCGATCGAGCGGCAACTGCGCGAGCGCGGTTACGCCGCGACTGCCAACGCGGATTGCGCCGACGTCGTGGTGGTGAATACGTGCACGGTGACGGCGGCTGCGGACCTGCAGGCGCGCCAGGCGATTCATGCGATTCACCGGGACAATCCCGCGGCGCGAATCGTCGTGACGGGCTGCTACGCCCAGCGCGCTCCGGAAGAGCTTGCCGCCCTCGGCGGCGTCTCCTGGGTTGTCGGGAATTCGCATAAGCCGGAAATTCCGCGCCTGATCGGGGAAATGACGCCGGTTTTGTCACAGCCCCCGGCGGAAGGATTCGTTTCCGTCGCTACCATCGGCGGAGAATCTCTTTCGCTCGAACACGGTCCGGCAAAAATTCTCACAGGAAATATTCTGGAACAACGAGAACTTTTTTTCGCGCCCATTCACGGCGGCGAAGCGGGTCACACTCGGCCCGTACTGAAAATTCAGGACGGCTGCGACAGCCGGTGCTCTTACTGCATAATCCCGCAGGTTCGCGGACGCAGCCGTAGCCTTGCGCCGGACCGCGTCGTGGAAGAAATCCGGAAATTGGCGGAAAATGGCGCGCGCGAAATCGTACTGAGTGGAATCAACCTCGGAACTTATGGGCGCGATTTGAAGCCGCGCGTCGAACTTGGCGAATTGCTGCGGCGCATCCTCGATGAAACGCCGATCGAGCGGCTGCGCGTAAGTTCGATTGAGCCGATGGACGTCACCGCGGATTTGATCGCATTGTTCGCGGCAAACGAACGCCTGGCGCGGCACTTTCACATGCCCCTACAGTCGGGTTCGGACCGCATTCTCGCGGCGATGCATCGGTGGTATCGCGCGGAGCATTATGCGCGGCGCGCGGAGCTGGTACGCGAATCGCTCCCCGAAGCGGCGATTGGCGCGGATGTGATCGCGGGATTCCCCGGCGAGACGAATGAAGATCATCGCTCAACATTGGACTTGATCGAACGGCTGCCGCTTGCCTACCTGCACGTATTTTCGTTTTCAGCGCGTCCGGGAACGCCGGCGGCGGAATTGCGGGATCATGTTCCTGCTTCTGAGATAGCACGTCGCGCA
>JAOAPW010000408.1 GCA_025463105.1 Candidatus Acidiferrum typicum
GAAAACGAGCAGCGCCAGCAGGATAAAGGTGGATAGCGCTAACAGAATAGGCCCCACTGGGACGCCGCCCGACTCTCGAGGTTCAAAAGGAAGTTTAAGAGACCCAAGCGTAACCACTGCGCCGAGCAGCAGAGCGATCGCCAGCCCGCCCAATCCGAGCAGCAGCTGAGATTTGCGCCCAGTGCTCATGAGGGCATCCCCTCGGCTAATCTGGTATCCGGTTTCGCCAACAGAATTTGTGAAAGTGGCGAATTTTCCGGCAGCAGGGAACCCAGCGGACATTCCCCGCAGCGTGGCTCTTTCTTACGGCACCAATTCTTCCCCGTATTCACAACCAGGGCATGAAATTCGTTGAAGAGTTGAGAATCGCGTGGAAGAGCCGCTTCGACCAGCGCCCGAACATTCTCATATTGCGGCTCGCCGTTTGTGATTCCGTGCCGGCCGAATATCCTGTGCGTGTAGGCATCGACCACAAAGACTGCGTGTTTTCCAGCATACAAGAGAATGGCATCTGCTGTCTCAGGACCGATTCCGTGCACGGAAAGAAGTTTCTCCCGCAGGATTTCAGTCGGCGTACCGAACATCCGTTTCAATGAGCCGCTGTATTCCCGCTGCAGAAATCGAACAAACGCCTTCAATTTCTTGGCCTTCTGTCGAAAATATCCAGACGGACGCACAAGAGCGGCGAGCCTCGCCGTTCGAGCCGCCGAGATGGCCGAGGGCGTAAGCATCTGCGCCGCCCGCAAGTTGGCGATGGCCCGCTCGACATTTCCCCACGATGTGTTCTGGGTCAGAATGGCGCCCACAATTACTTCAAAGGGCGTCCTCGCCGGCCACCAGCGCATCGGTCCCAGGTTTTGGTACATTGCCTCGAAGTACCGCATAAGCACAGGTCCGGTGTTCGAACTTTCAACTACCCCGGTCAACGCGCGCCGGTTGAGCCGCCCCGGTCTTTCGTGACCCTGTGAGATCAAAGCTTCCATTCCTTCGCAAGATAGCGGGCGCTGTACGTCTAGTCAAGGTAAGGTCTTGCGCGTGTATCGAATCGACCTGTACCAAGGGACAGGTACCCGCGCGTATTACCCTTTTCAGTACGGCCTTTGAAAATGGAACAGTGGGCGCCGCAGCCTATCTGTTACTTTTGAGATTCCGGGAGTTTGCATGCCCCGGGGAGTTCTCTTCCGATGTCGTCCCGGTTAGGCGAAATACTGATAAAAGAAAGCCTGATCACGTCCGAACAGCTCCGCCAGGCCCTGGAACATCAGAAGTCGAGTGGCGGAAGGCTCGGGACGTGTCTGATGAAGCTTGGCTTCATCAGTGAAGATGAAATTACGGGTGTGCTTTCCCGCCAGTACGGCGTTCCCTCCATTAACCTGAAGTTTTATGAGGTAGATGCAGCTGTAATCAAGCTGATACCGCAGGACACCGCGGTCCGCTACCAGATTGTCCCGCTTTCTCGCGTCGGCTCTACGCTCACCATTGCGATGACCGATCCCACCAACGTCTTTGCGATGGACGATATCAAGTTCATGACCGGTTTTAACGTTGAGCCGGTAGTCGCGTCGGAAACAGCCATAGCCGAGGCCATCTCGAAGTTCTACGGTGAAGCCGAGAGTGGTGAAGAACTCGACAAGGTGATGAAGGACCTGAGTGCCGAGGACTCCGCGGACCTCGAACTGGCTGCCGAAGAACAGGAGACCAACCTCGCCGACCTGGAGCGCGCCGCCGAGGAAGCTCCTATCATCAAGCTGGTGAACTTAATCCTGACCGACGCGGTTAAGCGGGGCGCCAGCGACATCCACATCGAACCATACGAGAAAGATGTGCGCGTCCGGCTCCGAATCGACGGCATCCTGCAATCCGTGATGACCCCGCCACTGAAACTGCGTGACGCCATCACCAGCCGAATCAAGATCATGGCCAAACTCGATATCAGCGAGAAGCGCTTGCCGCAAGACGGCCGCATCATGATCAAGTACCGCAAGGATGGGAAAATCAAGGACCTCGACTTCCGCGTTTCAACCATTCCAACGCTGTACGGCGAAAAAATTGTAATGCGCTTGCTGGATAAAGAAAATCTGCGCCTGGACATGACCAAGCTCGGATTTGAGCAGGAATCTCTGACCAAATTCGAGCGCGCGATTCTGCGTCCCTACGGAATGGTATTGGTGACCGGACCAACGGGATCGGGCAAGACCAACACGCTGTACTCCTCGATTGCTCGCCTGAACACGCAGGAAACCAACATCATGACCGCCGAGGACCCGGTCGAATTCCAGCTCGCCGGAGTCAACCAGGTTCAAATGAAAGATCAGATCGGCTTGAACTTTGCCGCCGCATTGCGCGCCTTCCTGCGGCAGGACCCCAACATCATTCTCGTCGGAGAAATTCGTGACTTCGAGACCGCGGAAATTGCGGTAAAAGCGGCGCTCACCGGCCACCTGGTTCTTTCCACGCTGCACACCAACGACGCTCCTTCCACCATCAGCCGCTTAATGAACATGGGAATTGAACCTTTCCTGGTCGCGACTTCGGTCAACCTGATCTGCGCGCAACGTCTGGTTCGAAAAATATGCGTCAACTGCAAGGAACCTCTGGAGGTGCCTGAGCAAACCCTGCTTGACGCGGGTTTTACTCCGGAAGAAACGCCTACGACAAAAGTCTACATCGGCAAGGGATGCGGCACCTGCAATAGAACCGGGTATAAGGGCCGCGTGGGTCTTTACGAGGTCATGGAAATCAATGACGAATTGCGCGAATTGATCCTGGTAGGAGCGTCGGCTCTGGAACTCAAGAAGAAGGCGATCGATCAGGGAATGCTCACGCTTCGCAAAAGCGGCCTGACCAAAGCCGCCATCGGCGCCACGACTCTTGAGGAAGTCATTCGGGAAACTGTCCTGTAAGAAAGGGAACAATCATGGCGGGGATAACACTAAGTGAATTGCTGAAAAAAATGATCGAACTGGGCGGCAGCGATTTGCACATTACCACCAACAGCCCTCCTCGTTGCCGCGTGCACGGCAAACTTCGCCCGATGGACATGGCGCCGATGACCGCGGCCGATACCAAGGCGCTGGCCTACAGTGTTCTCACCGACGCGCAAAAGCACCGTTTCGAGGAAAATCTTGAGCTTGACTTTTCGTTCGGCTTGAAAAATCTGGCGCGCTTCCGCGGCAACCTTTTCCAGCAGCGCGGGGCAGTCGCTTCAGTTTTTCGTACGATTCCCTGGGAAATTAAGGGTTTTGACGCTCTGGGCCTGCCCGCCGTGGTAAAAGCGCTGTGCGATAAACCGCGCGGACTAGTATTGGTCACTGGACCCACCGGCTCGGGAAAATCGACGACGCTCGCGGCCATGCTTGACAAGATCAACAGTGAGCGCGAAGAGCACATGATTACGATCGAGGACCCGATCGAATTTCTCCATAATCACAAGAAATGCCTGGTGAATCAGCGCGAAGTGCATTCGGATACGCATTCCTTCGCCAATTCGCTTCGAGCGGCGCTGCGCGAAGACCCCGACGTTGTCCTGATCGGCGAAATGCGCGACCTTGAAACCATAGAGTCCGCTTTGCGTATCGCCGAGACGGGCCATCTCACATTTGCAACCCTGCATACCAACTCCGCGATTTCCACCATCAACCGTATCGTGGATGTCTTTCCGTCCTACCAGCAGCCCCAGATACGGGCTCAACTCTCGCTGGTTTTGGAAGGAGTTCTCTGTCAGGCATTGTTGCCGCGCCCCGACGGCCGTGGCCGCGCGATGGTGATGGAAATTCTGATCCCCAATGCGGCCATCCGCAATCTGATCCGCGAAGACAAGATTCACCAGATCTATTCGGCCATGCAGACTGGGACAAGTCACACGGGTATGCAGACGTTCAACCAGAGTCTGGTGAACGCCTACTTTGCCAAGTTAATCACTTTGGAAATCGCTTTGGCGCGATCATCGAATCCTGAGGAATTGCAGGATATGATTAATCGGGGTGTCACTTCGCCCGCTTCTGCTTCTCGCGGGCCTGCCCCGGTTCGCAAATAACGGGTGCGGGCTCTACTTGGAGCCCGCGAAGAGACAGTCCGGGCTCTACTTGGAGCCCGCGAAGAGACGGTGCGGGCTCTACTTTTACGCTGAATGCTTAAGTGAAGCGTGACCCCGCGACGAGTCCCCGAAATTCGGACAACACGGATGAGTTTAGCGCACTAAGAATGACCAGGAGGATTACGACGATGCCGGTTTTTACTTATCGCGGCACCAATCGCGCGGGAGCGACTGTGACAGGCGAGCAGTTGGCGCCGAACAAGAACGAGTTGGTCAACATGCTGCGCAAGCAGCAAATTAATGTGACCAAGATGTCGGAGAAGGGCAAGGAATTCAATATGCCCACATTCGGCGGAGGCGTTGACTCCAAGGAGCTCGCCGTTTTCACGCGCCAATTCTCCGTCATGATCGATGCCGGATTGCCCCTGGTACAGTGCCTGGAAATTCTCGCCGGACAGCAGGAAAACAAGATGTTTCAGAAGGTACTGGCCGGCACGCGGGCCTCCGTCGAGGGCGGTACCACATTATCGGCCGCCATGCGCCAGTACGAAAAAGTATTTGACGCCCTCTACGTGAACCTGGTGGAAGCCGGCGAAACGGGCGGTATTCTCGATACGATTCTGCAGCGCCTTTCCGCGTATATCGAGAAGAACGTCAAACTGAAGCGCGCGGTTAAGTCTGCCATGGTGTACCCCGTTGCGGTACTTGGGGTCGCGGGCAGCGTTATCACCTTGTTGTTGTGGAAGGTCGTGCCCATTTTCGCCACGTTGTTCGCGGGTCTCGGCGTAACCCTTCCTCTGCCAACGCGCATTGTCATTGGGATGAGTAATTTTATCGGCAGTATATTTGGATTTTTAATGTTTGTGATGCTGGTCGGCACGATCATCGGATTGAAAGTATGGTATGGCACCCCCGTGGGCCGAATGGCAATTGACCGTACTCTTCTCAAATTGCCGGTCCTGGGCATCTTGCTCAGAAAAATCGCCGTTGCGCGTTTCACGCGCACTTTGGGTACGCTGATATCCAGCGGTGTCCCCATTCTGGAAGGGTTGGACATAACCGGCCGGACGGCGGGCAACGCTGTGATTGAGGCGGCGCTGATGGACGTTCGGAAGGCTCTCGAAGCGGGACGCAATTTGTCCGATCCTCTCAAGGAATCAAACGTATTTCCAGGCATGGTCACGCAGATGATCGGGGTCGGAGAACAGACAGGCGCGATGGACGCCATGTTACAGAAGATTGCGGACTTCTATGAAGACGAAGTCGATGCTGCAGTCAAAGACCTTCTGGCGGCCATGGAGCCGCTGATGATCGTATTTCTGGGCGTCGTCGTTGGAGGCATCGTGATCTCGATGTATTTGCCCTTGTTCTCGCTGATCGGCCAACTCGCTACCGCCCATTAGACGGGTGCGGGCTGTACTTGCAGCCCGCCGGGATAAAGTGCGGGCCGCAAGTGCAGCCCGCTAACGAGCGATAGGATGGAATTGACGAAGAGGGAGGGTGGGTCGTGCCGGATCGCCCTCCGAACTCGCCCTGTTCGGTCTTATTGAGACTTTCAAATGTGGAACGGCCGATAGGCCGACAAGTCCGCCCCAAATGGACATGACACAAAATGTCGCTGCCTGGCTCAATTGGCTGTCGCGCGTCCGTTTTTTTCTGATCACCCTTCTTTTGGCACTGGTATTGGTCCTCGGAAAGACAAGCCAGCTCGAAGTGTCCACGCGGTTTTTTATACCGCTGATGATTCTCTGGTACACGCTGGCAATCATCTACACGATTTTGATCCGCTGGATGCCGCTGGCTTCCTGGCACGGTCCGATTCAATTGGTTTGTGACCTGCTCCTGGTCACCGGCGTAGTTTATTTGACAGGCACGCAGGATAGTTACTTCATATGGCTTTACCCGCTGGCGATCATTGTCGCGAGCATCCTATTTTCGCGCGAAGCTACTTTCATTGTTGCCGGATTGAGTTTTGTTTTAGTCGGCGGACTCGCGGAATTGATTTACTACAATATTTTGCCGCGCATGCAAATTGCAGTCCCCAGCGGCCGCCAACTCCAAACCTGGATTCTCAGTAATCTGTTTTACTTTCTGGCCGTGGCCTACCTTTCGAGCCTGCTGGCGCAAAGCTTGCGGCGTCAGGGCGCCGAGCTGGAAGTCAAACGCGGTGAACTACAGGACCTCCAGGCGTTCAATGAAGACATTATCCACTCGATGCGGGGTGGACTGCTGACCACTGATTTGCAAGGGCGCATCCTGCTGCTGAACAGGACAGGCGAGGAAATTACCGGGTACAAGTTTGCCGCCGTTCGGGGTATGTCGATGCCAGAGCTTTGGCCGATCTTTTGGCTTCCAGGAGATGCAACAGAAGACAGCAAACTGCCGCAGAGGCGCGAAGTGGATTTCCTGACTCCAGCCGGCCAGAAGAGATTCGTTGGAATTTCGGTTTCGCCATTGCGTACCGGAGAACGCCGCACCACAGGATACGTCTTCAATTTCCAGGATCTAACCGATTGGAAGCGCCTCGAACAGGAAGTTGCCACCAAGGACCGCATGGCTGCGTTGGGACGTCTCTCGGCGGCAATCGCACACGAAATTCGCCAGCCTTTAACGGCCATGGCCGGGGCGGTGAAAGAACTTGCCCGGCTCGTTCCATTGCAGGAAGACGAGCAGCACCTGGTCGGAATCGTAAGCCGGGAATCGGAACGGCTGAATAAAATCATCACTGATTTCCTGAATTACTCTCGTGAAAAGACGTACGAATTTTCAGAGGACGATGTGGCCTGTCTTCTCGATGAAACACTGACATTGTTTGAACGGAATCCCCAAGTGGACGGCAAATACCGGATCGAACGCACATTTGCGGCTCCGCAAGTCCGAATCAAGGTCGATCGAAACCGTATCAAACAGGTGTTTTGGAACTTGTCTGACAATGCCTTGCGGGCCATGCCCGCGGGCGGTGTTTTATCCGTTTCTCTCGAGCTCTCGCAATTATGGGTTCGCATCCGGTTTCGCGATACGGGCATGGGATTTGACCCCAAGCAGAGTAACAAGATATTCGAGCCCTTGCAGTCCACGTTCGTGGGCGGAACAGGTCTCGGGCTGGCCATCGTGTATCAAATTATTCAAGCGCACAGCGGACGAATCAGCGTTGTCTCGGAAAAAGATCGCGGAGCGGAATTTACCGTGGATCTTCCGCGCATCGCATAAGCGGCGAGTATTCCGGCGAAGTTATCAAGAAGAGGTCTGTTATGGCCCACATCCTGGTGGTGGATGACGAACAATCGATCTGTGAATTGCTCGAGATTACCTTCCGAAAGGAAGGGCATCGCGTGGAAGTCGCCCGGAATGGCGAGGCGGCGAAGCGTCTTCTTCAGTCACAGATTTTTGACATTGTAATTTCCGACATCCGCATGCCGGATGCTACAGGCGTGGACCTTCTGCAATTTTGCAAGGAACTTTCCCCATCGAGCTATTTCCTGTTGATTACGGGAGTGCCCACCGTGGAAACCGCGATCGCCGCGATTAATTCGGGAGCGGATCGTTACGTCATTAAAGACCACGACCTGGTCGATCAATTGCGCCGGGCCGTGCGCCAGGTGGATGAGACGCTTCGCCTCAAACATGAAGCCGGCTACCTGCGCAGGGAATTGCGCCGCCTCACGGGCCAGGACAACATCATCGGGCACAGTCCTAAAATGCGGGCCATCTTCGAGATGGTGCAGACGGTTGCTCCTCAATCCAGCCGGGTTCTGATCACCGGAGAAACCGGGACGGGCAAGGAACTGATTGCCCGTGCCGTTCACGAGAACAGTCCTCGCGCCAACCAGCCCTTCATTACCATCAACTGCGGAGCCTTCCCGGAAACGTTGCTCGAATCGGAATTGTTTGGATACATGAAAGGCGCTTTTACGGGCGCGAACGAAAATCGCGAGGGCCTGTTCAACGCTGCGAACGGCGGGACCTTATTCCTGGATGAAATCGGTAACATGAGTTTGCAGATGCAGGTCAAACTGTTCCGAGTCCTTCAGGAAGGCAAGGTGAGACCGCTCGGCTCGAACGAGGAGACCGAAATCGATGTGCGGGTCATCGCGGCGACGAATAAAGATTTGGATAAAGCCATCGCCGCGGGCGAATTCAGAGAAGACCTCTATTACAGGTTGAGCGTGATCCCCATTCAACTTCCTCCGCTCAGGGAGCGGCGCGATGATATTCCTTTGCTGGCCCGCGCATTTCTGGAACGATTTCGCACCTCCATGGAGAAACCTATCGAAGGGATCTCTCCGGAGGCAATCCATCTGCTCGAAGCCTACGATTGGCCTGGAAATGTTCGCGAACTTGAGAACACCATCGAACGTTCGGTAGCCCTGGAGACAGGCAATATGATTTCAGTTGCCGTCCTGCCCGAAAAAGTAAGCCGCCAGCGCAAAGAAATCGGCGAAGTTCCAGGAGTGGCCGCGATTACCGCGAATGGCACGGCGCAAATCCCGGAAGGCGGAATCGATCTTGTGAAGCACATGCAAGATACGGAAAGAGCCTATATTGTGGCGGCTCTGGAGGCCTGTGGCGGCGTTGGAACGCGTGCGGCGGAACTCCTCAGGATGAGTTACCGCTCCTTCCGGCATTACTCCAAAAAATACAACATTAATTGAAATTTCGCCGATTCCGGTCAGCCGGCTGGAAAAGGGGGAAGAGGCTCGACCATTTTCGTCTTAGGCGAGGAGCCAAATCGAGCTGATAGCAGATGAGCGGCACTACTCGCGGCCAAAACGACGATGACCGGATCCATGGGAAAGCGATATCGCGGGGAAGAATGTGTAAGATAAAAAACCATCGGGAAGATGAGCAGAACCATGCCGAACGGGGCCGCGTCGGGATTGCCGGAACGTCGCGCGTAAAGCACGCCGAGCAAGCTCATCAGCGACAACATGCAATTGAACGTCAATAAAGCCTTGCCGTATAGAGAAGCGCTCGACCAAATATCCACCAGGCTATCGGTCTGGGATAGCCAGATATCCACAAATCTGTGAAATGTATTATTTAGGGTTTCGGCGGGATGAGTTCGCATGAAGGCGAATGCTTCGTGTTGCTTCTGGGCCATGTACGCAATCTCGCCCATGCGCTTGTACTTCGCGGCCTCTTCCGGATTGTCATTGGGATGCGACATTTGAGATAACATATCGATGACGTTGGGATTATTTCCGAGCCACAACTCCAACCCGAAATTTGAGCGCAGCACGATAATTTTCCCAAATACGCGATAATTCCGTACAGTCCAGGGAACCAGACCGATCGTGAACAGCAGAAGCACCGCCGCGGCATGTTTGACCCAAAGACCCGACTCCTTCCGCTCGTTCCACAGCAGCCAGCCCAGGAAAAAAGGAAACAGAGAAAGGATCGAGGGATTGATCAATCCCCCCACCAGCCATAAGGCTCCATAACCAGCCCAGGGCAATACTTTTCGGATCCCTCGCAGGGCGAGCGTCGCCCAGAAAATCAGGCTGAAGAATAGCGCGGTCAAAGCCGTATCCCAGATCCAAATGATAGGGAAGTGAATCGCCGTCGGGAGAAACACCCAGACCCATGACGCGCCGATCGCGACACTTTCTCCAAACGTCCTCTTGGCGATGCCATAGATTGGAATAATAGTGAGCGCAGCGAACAAACAGTTCATCGTCGCGATGATGAAGCGCGACGTATTGCTGTAAATCCCCCAGATCTTAAAAATCCCAGCCACAAAATAAGGATAAATCGGCGTGAACCAGGCCGTCGGCCCCGTATCCATGTCGCGCAAAGGAGACGAGAAGCCCTCTCCGGAGGCAATGGCTCTGGCGACCCGTCCCAATTCATAGCCATACGGCAGATTGGCTTTGATCGGAACGGGAGCCTGGTGCCAGATCATCCACATCGCGACAATGCGCAGAGCAAACGCGAATCCGACGATGAATATGGGGGAACTGATCAGCCGTTTGAAAAAATGTTTCATATCGGGTGCGGGCTCTACTTTACGCTGAACGCTTTGAGTGAAGCGTGGAGCCCGCCGTCAATAAAGATGCGGGCTCAGTCTTGCAGACACTTCAAGTTTACGAATTCAAGGCACGTGGCGCAATCGACGAGAGCTGCGTTGCCGATGTCCATTGTCGTTCTAGTTAGCCGGATGAAACGCGCCGGCGACCTTCGTCTCAGCCTGTATATTCGCCGACGGTTTTACGGGCCTTTCCCGAAAGGAGTCAAAACGCCGTACGCCGTTTTCTGGCTGTGTCGAGCGACATAAACTGTCATTAACAAGCTACGAGGAGAGAATCCTCCCGATTGGAGCGAGATATAAGGTGCCAAGTATTTGCCTATGTTATTGAAGCATAGGTATTTATGTTCCTGCGCACACAACGCAAAATTAGAGAATACCTGGCACTCGGCTTGCTGCTTACCCGCGTGTAAGTCCGAGCGGGATCGAGGCTGTGCGGTCGGAGCCGATCCTCTAGGGCGGCAATCTGAGCGGCACGCCGCCCAGCAATAAAAATTTGGACCCAACCGAGTGGGGACAAAATGGGGAGGAAGGGATACCTTCCTCCCTTAGTTTTACAAAGGCGGATCAACCGGAGGAATCGCAGCAACGGCGCAGGTGAGAGGTTAAGATCATGCGAGTCCAGAATAAGTCTAAAAAAGAACTCGTCCGTGACCCTCGAACGAAAGGGTTTTCGCTCATCGAACTGCTCGTTGTTGTGGCAGTGATCTTGATCATTGCAGCCATTGCCATTCCGAATTTCATTAATTCAAGAATGCGTGCCAACGAGACCTCGGCGCTTCAGAGCCTTCGAAACATTTGCACGGCACAGATGGTCTATACCACGACGTGGGGCGTTGGTTTTGCCGGCACTCTCCCAAAGCTTTCCGGCAACGGCGTGGTTGTAGATCAGAATAATGCGGGCTTGATCGATACAGCGCTGGCCGGAGGCCTGAAGAGTGGTTATATTATTACGCTCACGCCCGGGACAGCCGATTCGCAAGGGAATCTGTTGACGTTTTCTTTGACTGCCGACCCACAAGTTCCGGGAAGTTCGGGTGTCCGTCATTTCTATTCGGATCAAACGTCCGTGATCCGGTTTAACCCAGCCGTCCCGGCAGGTCCCACCGATCTGCCAATCAACTGACGACTGCCTCTGGGTGAGTCTCCGCTACTTCCTGCTACACTCTTCCTGTGAATCTTCAACAAGTAGGACGCAATGCAATTGTCGCCATAATTCTCGTCGCGGTATGCGCCGGGCTTGGCATGTCCGCACGGGCAGCAAAAGATTCCGCCGATTCCGCGAAAGCGATAGCCCAATTACTCGAGGAGCACTATCGGCACGCTCAAACTCTTCGCGCCGTATTTTTGGAGCGCTATAGCGCCGGTCCACGCGAGGCGCGCATCGAGTCAGGCACGGTGTATTTCCGCCGACCGGGGCGCATGCGCTGGGAATACGAAGCTCCTGAAAAAAAACTCTTCCTCGCGGATGGGAAATCAGTCTGGTTTTACGTTCCGGCCGATCGCACCGTCACAAAAGCGCCCGTAAAGGAAAGCTCGGACTGGCGCACTCCGCTTGCTTTGCTGACCGGAAGAGCAAATCTCTCGCGATTGTGCAGTCGCATCGACGTGATCGACCAGAAGAATACTCCGCCAGGCCACGCGGTATTGCGCTGTTTGCCCAAGGGCGAAAAAGATGTCAAACCGCCGGCTAACTCCACGTCCGGACAGGATTCCACTGAATTGCCTGGCGCCGTCGACTTCACGGAAGTTCTACTCGAAGTCGATTCGTCGAGCGGCGAACTTGCCAGCGTGCGGATTCGACAAGCCGGCGGAATCGAAATCGAATACCGGTTTGGAGACTGGCAAGAAGGATTGCCGCTGCCTGAAGATATGTTTCAGTTTCATCCTCCCGCAGGCGTAGCGATTGTGGATGGCTCCGCGCTTAACAATGCTTCACACTGAACCCCGGCGCCATTCCCGTTGCTGATTAGGCACGCAAAGTCAGGACAATTACTCAGTTCCACGCGCGATCGTGTTTGCATAGAGAGCCCGCATCGAGTGCACCACTGAAATGTGAGCGCGCATCGAACGCGGCGAGAATCGACGAAATGCCACTTAACCAGATCACGAAATCTATCCTCACTCTGTTGTTGCTCGCTTGCGGCATATGGCTGGGCACGAACAGCCAGTTTTACCATCAGGCGATGACAGGCGCTTTTATCGCCATGGCTCTTGCGAGCGTCATCATTGTGCATCTGCGCCTGCGTCGCTGCTGGCTTGACGCTGCCTTGATACTCGCTGCGACACTACTTCTCGGCGCAATCGACTTTCGAGTCCTGCATTTCCGGTATGCGATCATGGCATGGCTTTCTTTTGCGGGACTCAGCAGCCTGGTCATTTTTGGCGTTCGTGCGGTTTGGGCAAAAGACGCCGATCGCAAGTTGCTCCTTTTTGGGTACGTTCCATCCCTGCTATTCGTCGTCTCGGAATATTTCGCGGACAATCTACTCCACTGGACATCCGCCCATCACCCCAAAGTTCTCGATCTCTATCTGTTTTCGTTCGATTCAAGCCTCGGTATCCAGATTCCTTTCGTAATGGGCCAGGCATTTTCCGCATGGCCGTGGCTTCGCCTGGTGGGAGTGCTGTCTTACATTGGCCTGCCAATTCCTATCGCTCTGATCTACTCGGGGCAACTCCTGCGAGTTCGCGAAAAGGCAATTCCGGCGATGGTCGCCTTTCTCGCGACGGGACCCATCGGCGTGATTTTCTACAATCTGTTTCCCGCTCTCGGACCAGCCCATCTCTTCGGACAAGGTTTTCCGTGGCATCCGTTCAGCCTGGCGCAAGCAGCACGAATTATGGTGGAGCCAGTGGCGATCGCCGGACCGCCCAACGCCATTCCTTCACTCCATATGGCCTGGGTCCTGCTGGTGTGGTGGTATTCGCGCGGACTTTCCACCTGGGAGAGAGCATTCGCACTTTTATTTCTGTTTTTTACGGTGCTCGCAACACTCGGAACTGGCGAGCATTATTTTATCGATCTCATCGTCGCCTTCCCCTTCGCCCTGCTGATGATGTCCGTATGCGCGTTTTCTCTCAAGTTCACCGACCGCTCCCGAATGCTCGCGTTTTGTGCCGGCTTAGCCGGGACACTGGGGTGGTTCGCCCTCTTGCGGCGCGCATTACCTCTATTCTGGAGAACTCCGGGCATTCCCTGGGCCTTTTGCGCCGCTACCGTGATTGCAACCATGCTGTGCGAGCGCCTGCTTCGACGGGATGAAGGCACGCCCGATTTAGAGCCGGCAGTCGCTTCCCCTGCGCTATCCTCCACAACTTGAAGATTGCCGCGGACATGAACACCGGCGGTCCTCGGAGCGCCTTCACTGTTATTTCCGTGTAACAAGCAGGAGTTACCATACAACGCACGCAGCCCTGGCTTGGCTTCTGGCATCTAGGTGTTTGAGGTACACTGTCAATATGGCTGAGTTTGTTTGTAAGGTCGCGGATTCCAGCGGACGCGTTTACTCGCAAGTAGAGCCCGCCCAGTCGATTGCGGAGGCGCGTCAGAAGCTCTCCGACCGCGGCCTGTTTGTCTATCAAGTGCGCCCCCGTGATGTCATGGGTGGGGCACTGGGACAGCGTCGCGATCATAAAGTGCGCCCGGATGACTTCCTGGTTTTCAATCAGCAGTTCAATACCCTTATTAAGGCTGGAATCCCCATTTTGAAGGCTCTTGACCTGTTGGCCGAGCGGGCCGCTGCTCCGCGGCTTCGACCCGTCCTGGGTGAAGTCCGGCGCCTGGTTCGCGAAGGCACCACGCTGTCTGACGCGCTGGAACAACAGGGAGTCTTTCCTAAGGTGTACACCACGTCGGTCCTGGCCGGAGAGAAGAGCGGGAATTTGTCGGGCGTGCTGGAATATTACATTGCCTACCAACGCGTAACCACCGGACTGAGAAAAAAGCTTATCGCTACACTGATCTATCCAATAATCCTGATCTGCGCAGCAGGGCTTATTGTCACTTATCTGGTCAGCTCCGTAATTCCGAAATTCGCCACGTTGTACGGTGATTTGAATGTATCTTTGCCCACGGCGACCCGAATACTGCTGGCGGTTACAGTCACCTACCGTCCGTACTTGCTGGGCGCGGTAGGCACTGTGGTGCTACTCGCTCTGGCTGCGTTTGCATGGTCGCGATCCGAAAATGGCGCTCTGGCCCTGGAGCGTATGCGTATGCGGCTCCCTTTAGTGGGGGAAATTCTCACCAAGTTTCAATTTGCTCAGTTTTGCCGGACGTTGTCGACCCTGTTGGCGGGCGGAACTCCTCTGGTTCAAGCCATGGAAACTTCCGGGCAGGCGATCCGCGGCCGCCTGGTTTCCGGAGCGATCACGCATGGCGCTAAACTCGTGCGCGAAGGCCAGTCCCTACATGATGGGCTCGCTTCCACGGGTCTGGTACCTGAATTGGCGCTGGAAATGATCGAAGTGGGCGAAGCCAGCGGCGCCCTTGCTCCCATGCTCAGCAGTGTTTCGGAATTTTATGAAGAGGAAGTGAACACGCAACTGGCGAACATGGTCGCATTGATCGAGCCCGCCATTCTGGTGTTCATGGCAATATTAATCGCTTTTATCCTGGTGGCCCTGTATTTGCCCATGTTCTCATTGTCTGTTGGCGGCCAGGGTTAGGAATTCCAATGAGCACAGTCGATCAAAGTGTAGTCACTACAACAGACCCGCAGGGCGAGCGCGAAAAATCGATTCGCCTGGCGGAGCGCTACCGCTGCCCTTTTGTGGATCTGTTCGAGCAGCGCATCGATCCGGAGCTGTTCCGCAGCATTCCCGCGGAATTAATGTTTCGGTTCAACTTCGTTCCTATGGAAGCGCAGGGCAACGCTCTGGTGATTGCCGTCGCTGAGCCCAGCCAGGTTTTATTAAGCGATGAACTTCCGTTGCTGCTGGGCAAGAAGCTGATCCTGAAGGTTGCCACTCCGACCCAAATCGGGGACCTGCTGAAGCGCACTGAACAATCCCAGCGGGTACTCGATCAGGCGACCGAAGCGTTTACCCTGACCGTCGTCGAAGATGATGAAGAATCGGACGCGACTCTTTCCGCGGACAGCCTCACGCGAGAGTCTGCAGTCAGCCCTGTCGTTCGCCTGGTCGACACCGTTATTTTTACCGCGCTGGAACGGCGTGCATCGGACATTCACATCGAGGCCCGCGACATCGAGGTCGCCGTTAAATATCGAATTGACGGCGTCCTGGTGCATGCGATGGCCCCGATTTCCAAGGATTGGCTTTCCACGATCATTTCCCGCATCAAGGTGATGAGTGAACTGGATATCGCAGAGCGGCGTGTTCCCCAGGACGGGCGATTCCGCGTTCGCTACAAGGGCCGTTTCGTGGACTTCCGCGTTTCCATCATGCCATCCAGTCACGGAGAAGACGCGGTGCTTCGCGTTCTGGACAAGGAAACCCTGTCGGAAAAGTTTGCCAACCTCAGCCTGGACGTAGTGGGCTTTTCGCAAGACGATATGCGGAAGTTTCGCAGATACATCCGCGAGCCTTACGGAATGGTGCTGGTCACGGGCCCCACGGGCTCGGGCAAGACGACCACTCTCTATGCCGCGATTAACGAAATTAAATCCGACGAAGACAAGATCATCACTATTGAAGATCCCGTCGAATATCAGGTTCGCGGCATCACGCAAATTCCGGTCAATGAGAAAAAAGGGCTGACTTTCGCTCGCGGATTGCGCTCCATCCTGCGTCACGATCCTGATAAGATCATGGTCGGCGAAATTCGAGACAATGAAACGGCGCAGATCGCAATTCAGTCCGCGCTCACCGGACACCTGGTATTTACCACGGTCCATGCGAACAACGTTACCGACGTTATCGGCCGCTTCATTAACATGGGAGTTGAACCCTACAACTTCGTCTCGGCGTTGAATTGTATTCTGGCGCAGCGGCTGGTCCGTGTCGTATGCGTGCACTGCAAGAGGCCTGTACGATATTCTCCGGAAGTCCTGCGCGCCTCGGGACTCGATCCGGATCTCTGGGCCCAGGTTCAATTTGTCGAGGGAGTCGGCTGCCTGGAATGCTCCGGCACGGGCTTCCGTGGCCGCAGTGCGATCTCCGAGTTGCTGGACCTGTCCGACCAAATCCGTGAGATGATCATCGGCCGCCGCCCGACTTCGGAAATCAAGCGCGTCGCGCGCGACGAAGGGATGACTTTCTTGCGGGACTCCGCACTTGGCAAAGTGCGCGAAGGCCTGACAACGCTCAAAGAGATCAATAAGGTGACTTTCATTGAGTAAGGGAAACAGCATCCGGCAGGGAATTTATCAGAGCCCGATAATCCGGCGAATGGCGCGCTGGTTCGACGCCATCCCGCACCCGATGATCGCCTGCGAAATTGCCATGGATTACGTCGCCGCGGCGCGCTGGGCGCGCACCGGGATGAGCCTCGATGGCTTCGCCGTCGAAGCGCTACCGCCTGGATCGATTTTGCCGACGGCGGCGGAATCAAACTTGATTCATGCCGATGAAGTGCGTGCAGCCGTGGGCCGAGTCTTTTCGCGTCTTCGTGCCAAGGATGAAGAAGTCGCACTGCTGGTTCCCGACGCTGTGATTCGCGTGTTCGTGCTTCACTTCGACGTGTTTCCGCGAAAGGCCGAGGAAGCGATTCCGATGCTTCGATGGCGGCTGAAGAAGAGTGTTCCCTTTGAAGCCGAGGAAACGCTGATTTCCTATATGCGGCAGGCTCCGCGCAATGATGGAGTGGATATCGTCACGGGCCTTGCGAGATTGCGTATCGTCCGCGAATATGAATCGCTTGTGGAATCGATGGGAATGTCGCCGGGCGTGGTCATGAGTTCGACGTTGGCTGCGCTGCCGCTGTTATCGGATGAACGGCCCTCGTTGCTGGCGCGTGTCGCGGGTTCGACATTGACGACGGCCATCGTTCGGGAAGGCGTGCTGTGCGGGTACCGCTGCATCACCTTGCCCGCCGATGCGATGCACTTGACTCCACAGGCGCTGCTGGATGAAATCTATCCTTTGGCGGCGTACTACCAGGATTCGTGGAGCGAGGGGATTGCCCAGGTGAGATTGGCTGGACTCGGCGAGCGAACCGGGGATTTTCGCGAACCGCTCGAGCGTGAATTGCATTGTCCCGTGGGCTCCCTGTTAAGCGCGGCATTGACGGAAGGGCGAATTCGTAACGATGAGCAGCCGCTTGCCGAACGCGACCTGGATGCGCTGATTGGATGGACGCTAAACCGCGGCGCGTGACGGGAGCGGGCTCTACTTGGAGCCCGCCGGAATAACGGCTCTCGTTGGAACGGTATTCAGTATAAAAGTGTGCGACGGCACTGGCGCAGCAGCGCCGAGGCTGCGCTAGAATCTAAAATAGGGAAGGAAATCGCGATTCGATGAAGGTTCGTCTCAATCTTGCAACCTCGCCGCTGGAGAGCAACCGTCGCTTCGCCGTGGGCGCATCGGTGATCGGAACTTTGGGCCTTCTGGCATTGATTGTACTTTCCGCGAATGCATTCAGCGTTTGGAGGTCCGAAAAAGTTTCCCGGACGCGCCAGGCTGCTCTTGAAAGCCAGATTGCAGCGCTGCAACAACAACGCCAGTCGCTGGCGGCATTTTTCGACCAGCCCGAAACCGTGAAGCGCCGCCAACGCGCCGCCTATTTGAATGCGCTCATCCAGCAAAGGGCATTTCCATGGATCAAAATATTTATGGACCTGGAAAAGATTCTCCCCGAAGGCGTGCGCGTCGTTAATATCGAACCGAAGTTGTCGGCTGACATTGTGCAATTGCGTTTCACCGTCGGCGCTTTGAGCGATGAGAGCAAATTGAAGTTTCTGAAAACTCTCGAAACTTCGCCTGAGTTTTCGCATATTCAGCTTTTAAGCGAATCGAGTGCGGCCCGGCCCGATCAGGGAGACCGCGTGGTGCTGGTGCTGCAGGCCCAGTATGCGGTGATCTGACATGAGCGCAAATATTAACAAAGGCAAGTCAATCGTGCGCTGGGGCCTCATCGTCATTCTCGTGCTTGACGTCGTTCTACTGGGCGTGAATTACAAGCTCAATGGGGGACCCAGAATCGCTCCGGATGAAGTGAGACGCCTGGAACTGCTGGAAAAATCTTACCGGGCGGACAATGCGCGGCTCAACAAATTTCGCGCGGAACTTCCCACCGACGAAAAAGAGTGGGATGAATTCTTTACCACGCATTTCCGTCCCGCAGGCGCCGGTTATTCCGCGGTCAGCGAAGACCTTGGACAGTTGTCTCATTCGGCTGGTTTGCGCACCGACACAATTTCGTTCCATCAGCATTCTCCCGATGCCAGAGGGCTGATGGAAATCGAAATCTCAACCGCGGTCGAGGGAGATTACGAAAGCCTGGTGAATTTTTTGGATAAACTCGAGCATTCGGACCACTTTTATGTTTTGGATGGGTTGTCGCTGGCTTCCAGCAATGCTGGGAAAATTCGCTTGAACATTCAATTGAGAACTTATTTCCGGACCTGACATGTCTCGTCGCAATCAAATGATCGCTCTCGGGGTGCTGCTCGCCGTTTTAGGCGTCACGCTCTATTTCCGTTTTCGTCCGTCGGACGATAACAGCAAAACTTCTTCTGTATCCGCGTTATTTTCTCCTATCAATGTGGATAATCCGGCCTTGCGTCTGGACGTCCTGCAGCGTTTTCTCAACTTACAATACAAAGGAGCTCACCGGAATATTTTCGTGGCTACGCTGCCTCCGCCTCCGCCGCCACCAACTCCCATAACCCCGGTGAACGTTACCCCTGCGGTTCCCGCTGGACCGCCGCCTCTGAACGTCGAGGCGAAATACTTCGGATTTGTGAGCGATTCCAAGGGAAGTCACCGGCGCGCCTTTTTCGCGACCTCTAATAATGAGGAAGTTTTCGTTGCGGGAGAAGGCGACACTCTCCTGGGACGATTTCGCGTGGTAAAACTTACTGCCACGACGGCTGATCTTGAAGAAGTCTCTTCTGGACGCCGAGCTACATTGACTCTCGAGGAAGCAGTTCCCAACGGGTGATCGCCGTGCCGCAGTCGAGAAACAATTCACACCGAGACAACCAAGCCGGGTCCGCCCTCTTGATGGCCATTTTTATGGTAGCCACCATGCTGCTTCTAACGTCCACAGCTCTCCTGCGAATTGATACGCAAGGCCGGCGCGAACGCGAATCGGAACTCGCTTGGCGCGGGGAGCAATACCAGCGCGCGATTGGCATGTATTTCCGGAAATT